>NZ_JBQTCX010000015.1:0-110366 GCF_052663115.1 Niallia yueguangensis | reverse complement strand
GGAGCCACCTTTGATAGGGTATTTACTTTATTGGCTCTTAACAGGGAAAATAATTTGACTGAAAATTTCGACAGTATTTATACAACACTAGTGATTTATAATACTTGTTATCACCAGGTACCATGGTTTCTTCAAAATATTTTAGAGCATGATGATTTCATCTAAACACAATCAGAAAAATTTTTATTTTTCTATTACCTTACACTAGATTCATTAGAGCTATCGATTATTTTGTATTTATTTCCAGTTTTACTTCCAATTAAAAAGCCCCCTAAGCCCTTCCAAAAACACAAATTATCAGAAGGGTTTATCGTAATAATTTTGGAATTCTTAGGTTAAAAATCGAAAAATGAATAATAGAATAATTTTGATCATTTTCTATACTGCTAATTCTTACATTAACCCCACCACATTGCTAAAACAAATAATGACCAAAAGGAAGTCGGTAGACCTATGGTACTAATAACAAGGGTATATACACCAAATCTACCTTTTTCAATTATTTGTTTTTTAATAACTATATATGTTAATACAGGTGTGACTAAATACAAGAAAACACTTATCATTGTTAGGGCAGTTAAATAGTATATAGGGTGAATTTCTATAATATTTTCATTCAAAAAATAAGCAATTCCCTGACCAAATATTCCTAATATGGTAGCTAAAATGATACTTCCAATTATAAGAACATTAGCTTTTATCATCATTCTCACCTCCAATTAATAATCAACAATTAAAAGTCACAGCAAATCATTCAACTTTATTTCAAATCTACATTTGCTTATTTTCCACATGCTCTACTCCATTTTCTGTATAAGATTCTAAAATAATTTTCCCATTACCCTTATAATAAAAATACGTTTTATCATCATTCTTTAGTTTAATACCAACCATAAAATTTTTATTTCCACTTAAATTCGCTATAAACGATCCACTAGAGATAATATCCTTTTTAGAAATGTTTTTTTCGGTTGTCAAATAGTTAATTACACTACCTTCAACACTTTTTTCTTTAAATTTTATGTAAGCAATTAGACTTCCTATCAAAATAAATACAACGAATAATACAATCCAAATTTTCTTCCTCATTTAAACCACCTTTATATTTCCTCGGTATCATTTAGTGTAATTTTACACTTAACCTGTTGTTTTATCAACCCTTTTAATTCTTAATTTTCCCGACGAATGGAAAATGCCTACACTAAGTTACTTAGTATCGGCTCTATTTTTTAATAATTTTATTATCTTTTCAATGACTTTATTATTCTTTTCCTTTGTCCGAATGCTTCCATAGAAACATGATAGGAAGAGCTTTAGCCATATGGTTGTGTCCCTTGCATTGCGTGATCCAATTCTCCTTCATTACTTGACAGGATCCAAAATGGAAATGAGTATAACCCGCGACAAGGTTCCCCTTCTGATACTCCTCTAGCTTTTTTCCTCGCGTTCCCTTTGTTTCTTAAGCATATGGCATATGGAACTTCTCCTTTTGGATGGAAAAGTAGAGTAGTGTAATTCATGTCCTTTCTATTTTACATTGCCATGAAACAAGAAAAGCCATTCATTGAGGATTCTTTTATCCTATTATTCTCGATTTCATGTTCCACCCAATGGTCACCGTTTAAATCTTTGCTGTATTTCACACTTAAAAATACGCTACCTTTTTTTGTTATAGGCTATGTTAAATTTTATTGTTGATTTATTAAGAAAGGCTGTTTTCGTAAAGTTTTGTTGTTTTTGGTATTTAGATTTTCTGTGTTGAAATTTATCCATAGAAACATTTAGATGGGCTGACTCGTCTAATGAGAATGAGAATGATACTAATAATAAACTTTGGGAGGTAATATGATTTGAGAAAAGTTATTCTTATGTCATTATCCTTAACTTTTATATCTTCACTTCTTTTTGGTTGTCAACCGAAAGAAAATATCACTACTGAAACTGCTGTTAATCCAACTACTAAGACGGAAAACAATAAAAAACTGTCAATTAATAGTGATTTTAATAGCGTCAGCATTTCAAAAACAAAAGGTGTTGATGAAATTACTTTTGATGATAAAGAATCTATTGATGCCTTTCGAAGCATATTACCAAATGCAGTAAAAGAAGCTGGCATAGTTAATATGGCTGACCCCGAATTTTATTTGGACATCGGTTACAACAGAAAAAATCACCAAAGTTTGTATTTATGGATAGGCGAAAAAGGACAAAGAAATACATTTATGAAAACGGAAGATACGCACACCATTTATACGGTTTCAGAAGAGGAGACCGATAAATTGATTGAATTAGTTGATTCTCGCTTTAATTAAGCCTTCGTATAAAGTCTTTTTTATTTTTTGGTTATCGAAATCGAGAGAGATTGCTATTTAACTATATCTAGTCTAAGAAGATTTTTTTAGAAATAACTAGAATAACTGAAACAAATAGAAGGATGATTTAAAAGAATAATGAAAGGTTCCACAAGGAATCTTTCTACCAAAGAAGAAACGTTGTTTTCTTCTTTTCTTTCTTCCTTGAATGTTATTTCATCGCATTCTCACCCTATTTGTTCAACCCAAGCACCATGATTTACACCACCCCATCGGGTAGGCTTTCGTCAGCCGGACTGTTACGGTAAATTCTCACGCCTATTAGCCGAGCTTAAAACACGCTTTTCCTTACTGAACAGCGTGCTATTCGACGCAGGGGGAGCCTTTCAGAGCGTTACCTCCTCATTCGACTCCTCGACATAACCCCTTCAGTTTTAGAAATCTAAAACTGCCTGACCTTTACCGAAATTGTGTGACCACATTTCATTTAAGTCAGGAACAGTTCGCACAAACTATATGGCCCTTTAACGGAACAACTCTATTGTCACTCAACAGCTCATTAATTCACCTTTATATTCAGATGCTCTTTTCCTTTAAAACACCCCTTTAGATAACCATATCCAAAAGGGTACGGTGCAACTTTTTTCAAAACGGTTTAACTTTTTATAAACGGTTCATCTTTTTTTCAAATCTACAATAACACTGGTTATCACGGTTTAGCAGGGTTACTTCAAAATACTTTGGAGCATTGCCTCCCTTCCTTGGTCCGAGTACGTCACTTGAAACATATTAGGAAGAGCTTTAACCACATGATTTTGGTCTCTTACATTAATTGATCCAATTAGCCACCATTTCTTGATAGGTTCCAAAATGGAAATGGGTATAACCCGCGATAGGATTCCCCATCCGATACCCCTCTTGGTTGCTGCCGCGCATTCCTTTTGTTTATGTACTATCTTTATTGTTAGCTTTCTACGTTTGAAGAAACGTTGTTTTCTTCTTTTCTTCCTTCCTTGGTTGTTTAAGGATAAATAATAACTTTTCTGAAAGATACTCCACGAAATAAAGGGATATCTCTCTCTTTATTATAGTTCCTAATGCTCTTTCATGCTGTTGTAATCTGCTTTAGCATTGACGATTACATGATCTAATCCTTCAATCCCTAATTCTACTAATCTTGTAGTTACGGTTATATCTTCTATAGAAGGAGTCACATCACCGCTTGGATCCACTCATGGAGTTTTCCTAAGTCTAGCTTTTTAAGTATGCTTAGGATACTTTTAATTACTGTACATTTAAAATAGTAGCTCCAAATCGTTTTTTATCTACATAAGTATCAATTTGCCAATTCCCTTCTGACAATAAATTTATGGAAGAAGAGCAACAACGCATTGGATGGATATTGATAGATTTGAACAGGAAGTCCCTGACGTATCAGTCCAACGTGGTGTTAAATTTGTGATGAAGGTTCACTTTTAACTTCTGGAGGGATTTCAGCAGGAATTAATATGTCTTTTCATCTGATTTCTCCACTACATGGTAAAGAAGTTGCTATAGAGACAGCAAAACGAATGAAATATGAAATTAAGTTATAATTATCCTTTAACTAATTGAAGAAGAATGATATTACTGTTTATGTTTTATTTCTTCAACAAACGGGCACGTTTATGGAAGAACCCGTAGATTTAAGTATGAAGTTATATTTAATTATCAAACTTGGAATTAAAGTGGTTTAGAGTCTTTATCCATGAATCCTCACAAGATTGGTTGAAACCTTGTATATTATTCTTTCTATTAGGTCTGTATGCTTGAAATGGAATTGTCAAAAAATGACCACAATCTTGATAGGAAAAATGTTCATACCTGTGAATAAAATTATATTTATCTAGATATTTTTCAGCAATATTACAATGCTTGAAGGATGGCCATATTTCATCATCTACTGAAGATAAGAACAGGATATCCCCATTAATTTTTTCTAAAGGTATAGAAGCTTTTAGATTCTTTTTATCTTTTAATACAAAATCGTATAAATCAATAAGATTTACAGTTTTCCAAGATAAAAGTTTTTTTAAAAGAAAAGAGCACAATGCTTTCATTGAGATCCTTGCGTAAGGTATTTCACTTCCCTTAAAAGTCCATGAAGAATGACGAGACATTTTTTTATTTTTAGAAATTCCTTCGTAAACATAGCAACTAGGTGTATTAGCAACGATTTTTTTTATTTGAGGAAATAAAGTTCCGGCTAATAAAGCCATCTCGCCACCTTTTGAACGTCCATAAAGATATATTTGATTTCCTTGTGTTTTAGGGTGTGACTGTAAAAAAGAAATAGCATTTTCTATGTATTCTATTGGAATCTCTGATAAGTTTTCTGATAAACCATCAAGGCCAAAATAGGATAATGCAAGGGTGTGAAATCCATGAGAAGCCAATAACGAAGCTATCATCTGAGCTTTTTCAATTCTTCCATCACTACCACTAAGTACAATAATGCAAGGTTTAATCTCATTTAAAGAAGTGTTTATAAATAATCGGCCTGTAAGGTTTTCATTGTCAATTGTGGTGACCTTTACATTACTATCTTTAAATAGTCTTAAACAAGGTTTTTGACATACAACTTCATTATCTATAGTGAGAGTGAAAGTTACAGAATAACTTTCAAAAACATTTATAGAGTCTAGTTTTGTGGGGATATTTAGATTTTTATTAACTTCATATTGACTCATCGAAGAAAATAACCCCATTGAATCACAATAATTATAACTTCCATCAATCGGAATCTGTTTTGATAAGTCTACTACTCCTTCATCATTGGCGATAAAATAACCATAAGAATTCCAAACACCATATGAATGTTGTATTGGAATATTGATACACTGATAATTATCTGTCGAGGCTTCTATTTTTATTTTTTGATTAGGAAGTAGCCCTATAACCTTAATATTTATTCTTTCATCAGCAAAAGATTGATCTTTCGAAAAAATAATGTCTAATTGTTTTGTTTTCATTGACTCATTCCTTTCGTTCTATTTCCTAATATTCACTTTACCATTTTTAGGTTATTAAAGGGACTATTTTTTAATGTGCAATTTTGGTTAATATGGTACATACAAAAAGGCGAAAAACAACAGTTTTCGCCTTTTTCTCATTTTCTGCAGTACAATGAGAAAAAATCATACATTCAAATTTCTTATTTTAAAAAGGGAAACACGATTATGCAAATCTATAAAATTTTAACGCCTATTTATGTAAATGACCTGGAAAAAACCCTTCCTTTTTACGAAGAACTACTTCAAACCAATGCAGGAACAAGATTTCATTATGCTGAAAGGGAATTAAACAATGCCGTTGTTGGCCAACTTCTGCTTATAAGCGGAAACGGATGAAAAATTGGCAGCTGTAAGAAATATCGCTTTGTCTTTTTTAGTAGATGATGTTCTCGCTTATAAGACTTGGCTTTTGGATAATGGAGCCGTAATCCTGCAGGATATTACGAAAGTGTCGACAGGGTACAATATGATGGTGCAACAACCAGATGGTACGCTAATGGAATACGTTGAGCACACCAAAGTTGGTGAATAATGAACAATAGCACGAAAACGGGAAACAAAGGTGCTGCTATCTTCGGCATAATTCTTTATTCTTTTCTTCTTTTATTGAATGGTTTCTACGTTCGAAGAAACGTTCTTTTCTTCTTTTATTCCTTGATTAAAAAATAACAGTAACATCAAAAGATTTCCGAAGAAAAAAAGGGAGATTGCTCTCCCTTTGCCCGTGCTCTTTCATGCTGTAATAATCAGCTTTTGCATTGACGATTACATGATCTAATACTTCAATCCCTAATACTTTCCCGCATTCTACTAATCTTGTAGTTACGCTTATATCTTCTAGGGAAGGATTTACATCTCCGCTTGGGTGCTGGTGACTCACAACGATGGAAGCACTGTTATTAAGAATGGCTGCTTTAAATACTTCCCTCGGAATAACCAAGGAGACATTCAATCCTCCTACGTGTGCGCGGTGTACTGCTACTACTTCATTTTTGGTAGAAAGACACATCACGAAAAATACTTCTCTGTCTTCATCTCCGATAAACTTTGCGGCAACGATGGCTGCATCTTGAGGAGATCGTATGATATATTTTTGCTCGCCCTCCACTTCCTTGATTACTTGTTTAATGCGTACTACTTCATATACTTTTTTCATGTTTCCTCTCTCCTTTCTGCGTTTGAGAGAGGATCAACAATTCGCGCAAACAGGGGGAAGGGCGTGCTGACGAAGAAGCACGCTTGCCAGTTTTGGGTAGGAAAAGTCCAGAAAAGTTCCTTCTTTCTGGACTTTTTCGTTAGAAATCGAGAAAAGCCCAATAACTTAGCAAGCGTTCCATTGCGTAGTTGGCAAGGTTACGCTTGTTTAGCCCACTTGGCTTTTCCGCTTTCTTTCCCAAAACGCCCGCCCTTCCCGCTGTCATAAGCGAACTTGTTACAATAAGGAGAACGAAGGAAGGATAGAAAAGGAAAACAAACAGAAAAAAACGGCAAGGGTTCGATGCCCGCAGCCGTTTAGCAAATAGCTTTTTATTATTTGACATGGCAAAAAATAAAAAAGCGTTCTGTATGAAAGTTCTTTCTTCATACAGTCGTCTTTTTAGAGGCTCGATGCCTCTAAAAAGACGTGGTTTATTAGGGGAAAAAGAGCGATGTTTAAGCGAGCGAAAACGATTCCTGGCAACAGCCAGGAATTTCCCTCTTTTTCTTTATCTTTTAAGCATTTCGGCTCGTTCGATGCGGCGACCTGCCGCAAAGAAGACAGGAATCTACGGCATATAGGCGAAAGCCGTAGATTCCGTTGTTATCGGATTCTTTAGTGTCGAAGCGATACGTACGGAATGACAGAATAAAGTATTTCTTTTCTGATCATTCTGTTGTGCTGCCGCTCTATATCCTAAAAATTACTTGTTATACTACTTTCTTTTTTTCTTTATTTATTGTTTTATTTCTACGTTGGAAGAAACGTTTATGTTATCTTTTCTTGATTATTTAACACTTAAAATCACTTATAAATAGCATGTTTCAAATCGAATACTTTTAGAGAAAGTTCGTTATACTTTACATATCCGTATCGAATCAACCAAATAAAGAATCTTAAAATATCTAGGATTGAAGAACTTTTGTGAAAAAGTTTGATCATATTCTGCTTGTGTTGTGCCATTAATATTTGAGCGGATCTCATAACTTTTCCTAGTCTCTATACCTTTTTCTGTTTTAAATAAATTAAGATATAACGTTGAAACTAATTTTGTAGCACATCCAAAAACTTTTAATAGTACTCTTTTACCTTTATCCTTTATCCCTACATGCTATATACACGAAAACATTATAAAGCGTATTCACTTCAATTCGTTGACAAAGATGGCCCCAAGGTATATGCTATTAGTAACAGAACCCACCACGCCTCTTAACAATGCGGACCAAGGTGGGTCATTTTATTTATTCAAGGAGAAATGTTACGTTGGATTCTGAAAAAGATATTCCAAAAGTTAAATTACCCACTACATATACGGAACAAGTGGAATTATTTAAAAGCAGAAATTTACATATAGAGAATTCTGACAATGCTGAAAAAACACTACAAAGGATCAATTATTATCGACTTACAGCTTACGGACTTACTCTTAAAAATCCGTTAAATAAAGAGCAGTATGTTAGCGGTTCATCCTTTGAAACATTATTTTCTTTATACGAATTTGACCGAAAATTAAGATTATTGCTTTTAGGAGTATTAGAAACCATTGAAATAGCTTTCCGAACACATATTTCCTATGAGAGTGCTCATAAATTTGGTCCTCTTGGCTATAAAGACAAAGAAAACTTTATTAATGAAAAGTTTCATAAAGATTCTTTAGATGAATTGGATACATTGATTAAAAGAAGTCGTAAAGGTGAATTGTTTATTCAACATCATTATAAAAATTATCATGGAGAAATCCCTATTTGGGCGGCAATGGAAGTAACATCCTTTGGATTCTTATCCAAACTATATCGAAATTTAAACGAAGATGTAAAAAAACACATCGCTAAAATGTATTACAATGTTCCATACCTATACCTAGAAAGCTGGTTGCAAACATTATCGAACGTTCGTAATGTTTGTGCACACTATGGAAGATTATATAATAAGTTGTTAACGTTCAAGCCTCGCTTATTTACAAAAGAAAAATATCCACAGCATAAACATGATAATGCTGTGATAATTTAGGCAAAACTTTGGAATAATCTTCCCAAGCCATACCTTGACCATGAATTAATAGAAGTGGTGTTTTTCCATTACTTGGACCTTTACCATAGTTTAATACTGTACCATCCTTTAATTTTATTTGTTTTTCAATAAATCCTGAATTGTACATTTTTTTTAAAGGTTTCTTAATATAAGTCATATTCGTATAAAAATAAGATCCAACCAATATCACTATTAACAGGAATAAAACACCAGTAATTATCATCTTCTTCATCCTTTATTCTTTTATAAGGTATTCTGAATAAAAGCAGAACCTAATTGAATAGTGGATTCTCATTCAAATTTTGAATTCGATAACTATTCCTCATCTGATTCTTTTATAGGCTTCGAATTTAAAATAGCATCAGCAAATGCAAAGAATACTTCTTGTTTGACTAATGCTATGCCTTGTTTTTCATCACCTAACATTAATAGAGAGTCTCCTGGCTTAATATTAAATATATCTCTTGCTTCTTTTGGAATGACAATTTGTCCTTTTGTACCCACTTTCACAGTACCAAAAATATGTTTTCCTTCTGGATGTTCCATTATGAATCCACCTTCCTCTTCATTGTCGAATGTATTCTTTTTCTTATAAGTATAACTTTTCATACTCAGTATATAATTATCACAGATATAGTTCAAGGAATAACTGAATGGGAACAGAGAATATCGGAGAAAAACGATTGAAACTTTATTGGACAAGGGATTGAGAGGATATTGAAGTAGCAAAAGAGACACCCCGAAGCGACCCGAAATTTGTCGAATGTAAGTAAAATATTTGATAGTGAACGGCCCGTTCTTCATTCGCACCAATTCTCTACGAATCTTCTCGCTCTAGGCATGTAATTTTTTGGTACCATTTGACTCTCCTATCTTGGGTAATATCAGATTGAGACTTCTGAGGTCTATGAATTCACTGCTTTTAGGATTTTACGTTTGTTAGGTTATTCCTTTATCATGTGATTGGAACCAGTTTATCCCTTCCTTTTACTATTTAGTTACCATGAAGAAAATTATCTTCAAAATAACTGTATTTCACTTTTTTTTGGAAGTTAAAAAAATAGTTGCTTATTTGGAGAGAAGAACGAGAAAATATTAATTGTACATGGGATTGATATGAAAAAGACCCCGAACTCGCAAAAGATTTTTTTCACGAAATCAGAGTCGGATTAGCAAATGTTTATTTTGGGGTTACACCTTTAAAACCATATGCAAGACACACTCCACATGGTTTGGATGGTTATGACAGATATTTACAGATGTAGTAGCGTTTACCTTAACCTAGTTATTTCTTACTTCCATATTTTCAAAGTCAATGATTAATTTATTTATGAGAAAAAAATCACTCCCTATGATTCCGTCAAATCCATGCATCTCCCTAACATCACCGAGCTGTATAATGAAATCATTCAGTTGGTACTCATCTATATTCATACCGCTCACTTTTTGTTCAATGCAAATTTCAGTACCGCCAATTCCGTACATCTTTCGTGTTATCGCATTTTCTAGATCAAGCAATATTCCGATTTCCTCGCATAAATCCGTATCTAAGATGGTTGAAGAACAGCCAGTATCAAGTAGTACGTTACTAAACGTCTTTTTCTTTCCGTTGTATTCAATCTCAACCGAAACTAGAGGTAAATGATCATCCATTTTAAATTTCATACTCTTCTTCGCACACCTATATATGGCTGCTCAATTACCTTAGTTTCCTCATTATTTGTGTGAAAGATATATAATTCGCGATTTTGATTTTCTGCATGTAATTTTTTATACACTTTCCATGCGGCATTCCCATTTTCAAAGTCATCAATCACTGCCATTTCTTCAATGACTCTTTCTTTTCCTCTTGTTTCCGATTTTAATGCTTCTACTAAGACACAACGTTCTGGAAAATGATGACGTACTTCAGACCATTTCATTCACATGCGCCTCCAGTTCATTAATTAATTTCTTTTTATTATATCATTTTTATCATGCAAAAAATTAGATACCTTCCATTTGGGTCACACTGACACCTCAAAGCGCCTCGTAATTTATTGAATACAAGTAAAATATTTGATAGTGAGAAGCTCGTTCTCCATTCTCTCTATTTCTTTACGAATCTTCAGGTCAATAGAGCAGACACAATCTTCTATACTGCTAATCTAGCAATATTCGAAAAAATCTGGGACGTCACTGTAAATTGCACCCCTTATAGTTGACAGTTTAAATTCGGAAATCATGACCATAATGAATCTTAAAAGGAGTGATTTCCATGTCCAAGCAAAGAAGTTATAAACGTTATTCGTTTGAGTTAAAATTGGAGGCAGTTCAAAAGGTATTGGCAGAAGAAAGTGTATTAAAGGTTGCGAAATAATTCGATGTAACAGATCCAGATTACATTTTTAAAGACAGCGAAAGCCAATCAACTGAAAGTAGCATTCCAGCGTTTTTAGGAAAAAGACATATCTGAAACAGAAGCCTATTTAGATCAATGGCTTTCTTGAGCAAGACGGTCTCAAATTCCAGATATGGTTAAGTTGGCGAAAAGTATACACAAGGATCGTTATGGCATCCTTCAATGGTTTACGAGGTGTATCAATAATGGCATCCTCGAAGCAACAAATGGATTAATTCAAGCTGCCAAACGACAAGCAAGAGGATACCGCTTCACCAAAAACCTAATAACGATGATCTATCTTATTGCAGGTGGGTTGAATTTAAAGGTAACAGAGTTATTAGAGAGTAACCCCTTCATTTAACTTACAGACCACTTAGTAGTTAAATGAAGGGGTATTCCACTCAAAACTGCGAATAGCCCCATAATAAACATCTAATGTATTACTTTGTCCAATAACAGCAACAGGGTATGAATCGTTATCCTTTATTAAGTGTTCAAATTCATCTGGTTGCATTTCAATTTCAATTTCATGACCAGCGAACGAATACGCATATCTAGCCTTCTTATACAGTTCAATTAAAGTATTTACTATATGTTCTCTAATAACTGGTATATTAGCATCATCACTATCTTTAGGAAACATATATTCCCAACCAATTCCAAATAAAAAGCCAAAATAGTTGCTTTCTTTTTGAATTGTAAGATTTAATTCTCCTAGGCTTAACCCCAAGAATGAACCAGATAATTCAAATGTTGTATAGAAGCCATTTAGAAAAGATTTTTCTACTTTATTATTCTGAATTTCGTGTTCAAGCCAAACCTCACCATCAATATCTTTACTATATTTCACACTTATAAATTCGCTACCGTTTTTAGTTATAAAATCTCTAATAGTCTCCATTGTCTCAACTAAATCATTGTCTTTATTGAAAACAATACCGATATTAATATATCCACCTACACCCAATTAGTTCACCTCTTTATAATTAACTCACCAATACGTATAAAATTATCTTTTTGGTATGATTCGAGCTTATATGCAGTAATAAATTCTCCGTTTTCTTTAAAAAATGCAGCATTATTTCCATTGATGTGCATAACAACGGGGTCATCTTGACCACTATGTCTTGTTTTGTCAGAGCAGTATGCGTCGTCAATCATTTTCTCATAGCAGCTTTAGATAATGACTGGAGTTTATCGGGCAGTGAAAAGAGTTTGATAGTAACTTCAATTGATAAAATGTTTTGGAGTTGATATAATAGTATTATGATTATTAAACTGACAAAAAAACAAGAAGATGAAATAAGAATAAAAATTTTTAAGGCTCTTTCGGACCCGTTTAGATTAGAAATTATTAGATATTTAAAAAAGGTAAATCGCGGAGTAAGTTGTGGTGAAATCGGAGAGATAGTTAAAATTAATAAGTCAGCAGGTTCTTATCACTTTAAAGTTCTTCGAGAAGCAGGATTAACTCTTACACGAAAGGAGTCCAGAGAAAAATACGTAACTCTTAATTATGATATGTTTGATAAATATGTGACAAAATTTCTGGATTCTCTTTGAATTCAGAAATTTTTTTATTTGGGAATATTAAATTTGGTAGTTCATTCTTGAAAAGTAAATATATAGGTGGTATACTACATAAAAAAGTTTAAAAGTATTTGTACTTTTAAACTAAAATTTTTAATGGCGTATGTATTATTGTTAAAAAGTATTTGTATATTTGAACTAGAAAGGAGATGGAGATAATTATGGTAACCGATAATATTGCCGCTAAAAGTGTAGTGCGAGAGGGATTTCACCAGAATACAGAAAACCTTTCCGAAATGATTTCTTATTGTGTTGAGAAATTTCCGAATAAATCAATTATATATGCTGATTCTAGAGGGGAAAGAGTTACCACTTATCTCGATACCTATAATGAATCTAAGTTGTTACTTAGTAATTTGTATAAGAATGGAATTAATACTGGAGATATTGTTGTTATAGCCTTAGAGGAACATTCTGACTTTATTCCTTTAATTTGGGCCTGCGTTTTGGGAGGGATAATACCTTGCCCAATAATTCCTCGAGTTACAGATATGGAAGTATGGAGAGGAAGCCTAAATCATATATCAAAGTTGCTTAATAATCCCACCTTCATTATTTCATCGCGTAACCTTAAATTATTTGATATAAGTAATAAAATTCTCAAGGTAGAAGACTTACATAATTCTGTATCTACACCTACAAAAGTTGATAGCAATAACATTCCGGACATCGCTTTTTTAATGTTGAGTTCTGGTTCAACTGGTGCTCCAAAAGCAATTGTCTTGACTCATAAAAATATCCTTAATTCATTAGAAGGAAAGCGACTTGCTACAGGAATATCAGATACCGATATTACCATGAATTGGATTGCTTTTGATCATGTTGCGGCATTAACAGAGTGCCACTTCTTGCCATTGTTCACGGGTTCAACACAGGTTCAAGTTCCAGCGGTTGATATTGTTTCAGATCCACTCTTTTTTTTAAAACTAATTAGCAAATATCGAGTTTCCCATACATTTACTCCTAACTTCCTCCTGGGACAAATTACATCACTGGTAGATAGTGCAGATGGTGGTTTACCAGAAAAAATTCAGCAATTGGATTTTTCTTACCTCAAACGTATTATTTCTGGAGGCGAGGCTAACGTATGTGAAACAGGCGAACGCTTCTTAAATACATTTGCAGACTTAGGTATCAAGCGTTCAGTTATTTGGCCAGCATTTGGTATGACCGAAACCTGTGCTGGATCAATCTATTCAACTAATTTTGAGAATGAAATTGGCAAAAGTGAGTTCGCAACTCTCGGAAAACCTATTCCTAATTTGAAAATTCGAATTCTTGGGGAAAACGGAGAGGTCATGAAGCCAGGTCAAGAAGGGGAACTTCAGCTGCACGGTGCTATGATATTCAGTAAATATTATTCCAATGAAAAAGCTACAAAGGAAGCATTTACTGAAGATGGATGGTTTAGAACAGGGGATCTGGGCATTATTGAGCCCAACTCAGGATCTTTACGCTTAGTAGGGAGAAGTAAAGATAGCATTATTGTTAATGGTAATAATTACTTTCTTTACGAACTTGAAACAGTAATTGGAGGTCTTGAAGGTATAGCCCCTTCTTTTATTGCTGCATTCTCAACCCGACCAGTTGGATCAGATACAGAGTCACTTGTTGTTTTCTATACTCCACTGAGTAATTATAATACGCTTCAACAACTTAGAAATATTAATATTGCAATTAGAAATATCACTATATTACACTGGGGATTTCGTCCTCTTTTAGTGCTCCCTGTATCCAAAGATATACTTACTAAGACAAGTCTTGGTAAAATTCAGCGTTCCAAGCTGCAAAAGAAATACGAAGCAGGAGAGTTTGACAGTTTAATAGCAGATTTTTCTGGCTTAGAAAAAGAATATACTCCACCAATTGTTCCTGCTAAGTATGAATACGAAGAGAAAATAATCAATTTATTTTCGAAGATAACAGGAATTCCAATAAGGGAAATAGGTGCGACCAGTAATTTCTTTTCATTAGGCGGTACGTCACTAGAGATTTTACGTTTACTTACTAGTCTTAGAGAACAATTTGATGTCAAACGAAATTTTTCTTTAGTGGACTTGCTTCGAGCCCCTACACCAAGAGGGATAACTAGTCTTTTTTCTTCCAATGAAACTATTAATAAAGAATACAATCCAATCGTACCACTTCAGGAAAAGGGAGAGGGGACTCCCATTTTTATGATTCACCCAGGAGTTGGAGAGGTTTTGGTTTTTGTAAATATGGCTAATTTTTTCATGGATGAAAGACCTGTTTATGCTTTAAGAGCACGTGGATTCAATCCAGGTGAGAAATTTTTTGAGTCTTTTGATGAACTTGTATCTATCTATGTTGCTGCTATTAAGAAATATCAACCCCATGGGCCGTACTATATTGCAGGCTACTCCTATGGTGGAGCAGTTTCACTACCGGTTGCGCAAACTTTGGAAGCAATGGGGGAGAAAGTACACGTTTTAGTAATTGATGCTCCGCCAGTAATTGAACATCCTCGTGGTAAGGTTGATAGGGTAGAAAGTGCTCTTATGTTGTCTTTCTTTCTCGGCTTTATTGATAAAAGTCAACTTGATACTATTGGTAATAATCTAAGAGAATCTGAGGATATAAATCCAGTAGACTATCTTTTTTCATTGGCACCGACATCGAGAATTCGAGAGCTTGGACAAGATTTGACGACATTTAAACATTGGAATGATTTGGCTTATGGTCTTTCTCAAATTGGAGGTTCTTACAAACCTAGAGGAAGTGTAAATGACGTTACTGTCTTTTATGCTGAACCAATCTGGGGAAGTAAGACTGATTATTTAGCAACAATGTTAAAGAAGTGGGATAAATATTCTCGCTCCCCTGTGCGGTACATCGAAGTTCCAGGAGAGCACCATACAATCCTCAATCCTGAATTTGTTGATAAATTTCAGGAGATATTTCGATCTGAGTTATCGAAAATGGTCAGCAAACAAGGAGTTGAGAAATGATGAGTAATAATCACGTCCTATGCTATGATGAGGTCGGACAGGGTGAAGAGACCATGTTTGTTCATGGCTATATTTCCGATCGACGGATTTGGTCGCAGGTAAGAGAACATTGGCACGATTCGGGTCACTTATTTTTCCCTACTCTTGAAGGCTTTTGGGAAGAGTCTATGGAGGCCAAAGAAAGTGATTTTAGTGTTGATAATCATATTGAAGATATTATTGATTTCTTAGAAAAAGTTTGTACCTCGCCTGTTAATCTCGTTGGATGGTCATATGGAGCGTCACTTGTTTTGCTGGTTGCTGCAAGAAGACCAGATCTGGTGAAATCTGTGTTTGCTTATGAACCTGGCATTTCATCTTTTGTTTTAAATAAAGAAATATTGCAGCAAATCCAGTGTGATCGTGTAGAAATGGCAAGTCCCGCTATAGAAGCAGTAAAAGCTGGGAATACAAAAGAGGCTGTTAAGTATATTGTTAATGGAGCCTGCAACCGAGCAGGAGTATTTGAAGAATTCGATGAGGAACTAAAACAGAGATTCTTTGATAATGCAAGCACGGTTCCGTTGATGTTTACCAAACGGAGTGCCCCAAATTTACCCGTTTCTTCTGAGGACTTAAAAAGAATTTCGTGTCCTGTTACTATAAGTTACGGTGAATATGCTCGTCCTGCGTATAGGCTTGTCGCAAAGGAAGCTGCAAAAATAATTCCCAATTCAATAATACAGATCATTCCAGGCGCAATGCATGTTGTCCCGGTGACGTCCCCGGAGATATTCCTGCAGAAGGTTCTTGAACATCTCAGTGGAGTTGACAGGAGGGTAGCAGCCAATGGCAAATAAACAAACAAATTCAACTTGGGTACTCGTGCTTACATCGCTTGGTTTCTTCATGGCGATGATGGATTCGATGATTGTAACAACCGCGTCAACAGCTATTCGAAATGATTTTAGAGTTTCGGTTGGCGAGCTACAATGGGCGCTCAATGCTTATAACGTTACAATTGCAGCTGTTTTATTGATTGGTGTTGCGATTGGAGGTCGCATCGGGCACAGAAAGTTGTATAATATCGGTCTCTTTATCTTTGTATTGGGTTCAGTCTTTTGTGCATTATCAAGTAATATAGATCTTTTAATAGCTTCTAGGGTAATACAGGGAATCGGTGCCTCTGTAATGACCCCTATGTCGATGGCCATATTAACGGCATCTATTCCTCCTTCCGAACGTGGAAAGGCTCTGGGTATTTGGAGTGGGATAGGCGGGCTTGCCCTCATTGTAGGGCCTGCATTGGGTGGTTTAATTGTTGCTAAGCTCGCTTGGCAATGGATTTTTTGGATCAATGTTCCCATAGGTCTTATTGGTATTTATCTATCGCAACGTAAACTACCAGAAACTCAGTTACAGGGTAATCATTTAAACATCATTGATTCTATACTGATTGTCCTTTCTTCAGCAGGGGTTATCTGGGCGTTATCAGAAAGTACTTCTAAAAAGATCGAGATTTCAACAATAATTATTGGGGTGTTAAGTATTGTTTTGGGAATCATCTTTGTTTTGCGACAGAGGCATGAAAAAAGTCCAATGATTCCACTTTCTTTTTTCAAATCTTGGACTTTCAGTGGGGGAATCATCTCTACTTTTTTACTTTACGCATCTATGTATGGCGTAGTGTTTTTCTTGCCCCAATATTTACAGGTTGTAGATAAATCAAACGCATTGATTGCAGGGCTTCAGCTTTTACCTTGGACAGGGACATTGGTCATTGTAGCTCCAATAGCTGGAAAAGCTGTTGATAAATTTGGTGAACGCTTGGTAGCGATCACTGGTCTGCTTCTTCAAGGAATAGGTTATTTGTTGATTGTGCTAACTTTGGTACTAGGGAATCCATATTGGCTAATGGTTATTCCACTTATCTTTGCAGGTGCTGGCATTTCAATGGCAGGGCCCGCATTACAGAAAGCAGCACTTGGATCTGTTAGCAGAACTGAGATTGCTAAAGCGTCAGGGATCTATAATATGTTTCGGCTCCTTGGTGGTGCGGTAGGAATCACGGTTTCTGTTATTATCTTCTACGCTTTTGGAGATATAGTGACGACGACTGCATTTACGACTGGCTTTAGCGCTGCAATGATTGGATCAGGCGTTCTTTCTCTACTAGGCATTTTTTCCTCAGTTGGTCTTCGCTCAACTCTTGCAAAATGATTTGGGCGATAAAGCTTGATTTCAATATTGAGATTTTGCGATACACAATGTTACTGCCAAAGATTAGCAAAGAACGACTTTTTAGGATAAAGGAATATAGAAAACAAGAAGACAAAATTAGAAGTGTTTTTGCTGAACTTTTAGTACGATATGCGGTCAATCAATTTAGAGGTTGTTCTAATCAAGAAATTAAATTTTGTACTGGAATAAATGGAAAACCGCAACTAGTGCTCCCCAATAATATTTATTTTAATCTTTCGCACTCTGGTTGCTGGGTAGTTTGCGTGGTAGATAATGATCCCGTTGGAATAGATATTGAAAAAATTCAAGAAATTGAAATGGATGTGGCTCAGCAAATTTTCACGCAGAAAGAAAGCCAATTTCTTAAACTTTCAAAGAATAGTTTAGAGCGGAAAAAACGATTTTTTAAGATCTGGACGATGAAGGAATGCTTTCTAAAAGCTATTGGGGAAGGTTTAAGCAGAGACTTATCCTCTTTCTCGGTTGAATTTAATCAGAATTGTTCTCCTAAAATATCCTTTACATCAGAGGGAGAGGATTTAAATTGCATATGGAAATTTAAGCAGTATGAGATAGATAATGATTATATCCTATCAGTAGCTTATACAAGGAAAATAGAAAAAATTCAGATGGTTGATTCTCAAATTTTTTATGATGGTGCTGTTCAATCAACAAATTATCCAAAGATATAGATTATAATAATAAACCAGGTAAATTATATTTGATGAAATTGCTAGCATGTCCATCGTTACTGCTTAACTTATAAGAACCTGTCTGAAAAATAAAGATTAGATAAGATATACATTCGAGTAGAGATAAGATAATCCCTCCCTTTTACCGGCTCCACACATGCAGAGTCGGTGAAAGAGATAAACAAATAGGTACTTAAAGGTGTATAAAGAAAACAGGTTTTGTTATACGTGTACCGTAGTGAGAGGCAGACTCCAATATCGCAAAGTTTCATAGATTGCAAGCTTAAAAGCTGGATTATTCAGCTTGTTCATTCCTTTGTTTTATTTTCATTTGGATTGAAGGTCTGTCTACCCACTAGGACATCAAAAACTACATCCATATAACCCTTAGATGATTATCCTACTATTAAACACTTCAAACAAAGAATCGTGCTGTTCATCTAGTCAGATGGAACAACACTGTTTTTCATTAGCCTTTTCCCTTCTCCATATTTGCCCTCTCTTCCTACAGAAACTAATAATGTTTCATTTCAGGAGGTTATTACATAATCTACATGACTAGATTAAAATTTTCTCAAAAAATTCACTATTATTTTTAACATTTTAGAAAAAGTATTGTTGAAGGCTATGAAAGGGGAGATCACCGCAACCTTTGCATTATCGAAGGGAGGTGAACGCATGGAACCTATTCGTACAGAGTGGCAAGTGCGTTGTGCGTTTAATAGCTTTTGTAAACGAGTATTGAAGCATGAAGCAATCAATGCTTATAACCAAAGGCGACAACAACAAGCACATGAAATGACCTTTTCTGACCTTACACCACAAGAAGAAAATCAGCTTTGTTTTTTGGTTACAGTGCCGCCCCGAAGCGACCTGAAATTTGTCGAATGTAAATAAAATATTTGATAGTGAACGGCTCGTTCTCTATTCGCTCTAATTCTTTACGAATCTTCAGGTCAATTGAGTAGACACAAGCTTGTTCGTGATGTTCCATTCAAATATAATTGCATCGTTTGTTGTTTAAATTCTGCAGTAAAGGTTCAGTTCGGTGTGTTCTTTTATCCATGTTAGATTCTCTATTGTCTTATTCTCCTTGACCTAAAAATAATTGTTCAATTAAGTGTAGCTATCTAGAACAACTAAAATTAGATATTAAATTGTGTATGATCTATGACCATCACTATAAATGTTAATACAATAAAAAAAGATGACTCCTATAAAATACAGAAATCATCCTCTTCTTGTTGCCTAATATTTGTAGTAGTTTTTTCAAAACGTCCATTATAAAGGGGATACTTTGCACAAGGAAAGGATCCTTTTCGATTCTATCTCAATTCATCATCCAATGGTAAAACAACTTCATCCAATGTTTTTCTCCATTGACGTTTCATCTCTGGTCCATACTTTAATGGTTTAGCTTCTGGATGAGCTACTTTGTATAGATCATATTGCTTACTATCAATAACGCTTCCGATATTCGGTATCCGATCCACCCCAGGTACATATTGAATTGCTGATGAATGAAGTTCATTTTCAGCTACATACCAAGTATTCGCAAAATTTTCAATCACTTGATCATGAGCTTCTGTGAAATATCGTCGCTTCACGGCAAAAATATCTTCATCTGGATCGATTTCCTTATCATCAATTGCATTCAATATTTCTCGATAGACTTGCTTGACATTTTCAGACTTCTTCAATTTTTGCAGTGCATTTTCAATTTCATCACGAATGCCTTGATCATTTGCAGAATAAGTATCCAATAGTCGATCAATATACATGGAGTCAATATCGTAAACCTTAATGGCATTCTTGGCTCTTAATGAATCTGGCGAATTTGAAACTAAGTCTTCATTCTTGTCAGCAATTTCATTGCATAACTCTGCTATTGTTAACGCACAATTTGCACTTTCATTCTGTCCTAAGTTATACTTACTCACGCTTCGCCTCCTATTAAAATTGTACCTTTTATGTTTACAAAAACAGTGTAAGGTTAGATTAGTCATCAATCAATTTTCATGGAAAACATCTCAATAAATAAATCCCTAAAAGGTTCGTCAAGTGTGGCACAAACGAGTTTACTCCAGGTACTTATTTCAATCGAATCACTTTCAACACACCAGATTTTATAGTGCTCATCACCATATCTATCAATAGGAACTTCAGTGTCTGTTACAGAATCTCTGAATTTTTCTTCAAAGATATCTTTTGAGTACTGGTTTACAGAAAAATCAATGTGATTAAAGACTCTTTTATCTGGATAGTACTGTGCGTGCACATAATTCGTAATTACAAAATTATCTCTAACTTTCTCAGGACTCCATAATTCTTCAACTTCAATATGATAAAAATTACGACCATCTCGATCCCTATCTGGTTTAATTATCATAACAACTTTATCCAGATACTTAGGATCATAGTGAACTATAATTTCCTTTTTATTAACTAGCTTTTCAATATCCCCAAAGTCAACTGTTATTCCACGATACTTTTGAAAATCCATAGTAGCAGTGCTTATCATCTTATCTGCTGGTACAGCTACTTTTTCATCGCATCTAAGAAATAATTCTTTTTTATATATTTCGTCGTTAATTATCTTAAGAGTATACAGAACATCATCAGTAGCTGCTCCAATCGTAGTATCAAAAAATATATTATAAAGATAATATCTTCCATCAATAATAAATCCTTGCCTCAAAAACTTGGCTTCACTTATTAGGCTTAATCCATACTTATTATGCGAGTTTCTTAATACTTCATATTTACGTATTTCCGCAACACCCTCAATTTCTATCATTTTACTTTTTATTAGATAGCATACCAATGCATATACTAACAACTTATGATCAAATTCAAAATAGTCCTGAAATCTTAACTTT
Source organism: Niallia yueguangensis (assembly GCF_052663115.1). Taxonomy (NCBI): domain Bacteria; kingdom Bacillati; phylum Bacillota; class Bacilli; order Caryophanales; family Bacillaceae; genus Niallia; species Niallia yueguangensis. The sequence goes on along the minus strand of NZ_JBQTCX010000015.1, from coordinate 89,039 downwards.
GATGATATAACAGACCAAAGTATTGGAACACTTTTATTAACTTCTTCGTACTCCTTTTTAGGTTTTAATAAACAAAAGCCACTATACCAGAAATTATTATCATCAAAGCATAGCCAACATAATTCTTCAACATCTACTTCACATATCAGATACTCTTCGTAAGCCTCCTCTACTAATGCTGATAAAAAGTATGGTATATTGTCCGGCTCATGAGTAAATAACCAAAATGTATCAGCAGCATAGTGTTTTAAATATACGTTAGGGTAAAAGATATGTGCCACTTCACCATGTGGCTGTTTTTTCATACTCCTAAATATGATAAATCTTTCTTTTCATACAATTATTTTAAACCTCCTACCTTCAATCGAAATCAATCGTTATTCTCTTTTTAAACCCGGTAAAACCGTCTCTAAATACTCCTGCCAATAATCAATTATCGCCTTCCATGTCATGAAGCCAATAGTACATTAACAGTATTTCAAACTCTTGCTTTCTTCCTTTTGTGAAGGACTTTTTCGGCATCTTTCTATATAGGGAATCGAGATTAAAAAGATTACTTTTTTGCTTGTAATCATAATCGTACTTTCTCCAAGTATGTTGACTTTTTTTTCTATGAGTTGAAGGCCAAATATCCTCATTATCAAAAAATCTATTTATCCAATCATAAGCAAAGGCAAGAAGATTAACCTGATGTTTTGCCCAAGTTTTATTGATCCAATCAGTTATTTCTTCCGATATTGATGGTATTCCAAAATTAAACCTTTGCTCGCTTTCTACCCTATGATAGTCTTTTATTAAAAGAAAAAGCATTTCCGTCTGATCCTTAAGAAACGGCAATCTTTTAATCAATCTTGAGTAACAATCATATGAAGCATTTCTAAATTCACTATCAGCATTATACAGAAAGAAGAACTCATTCTCCTTCAAAATGTTTCCAATGTATTTATGTATTTGCTTCCCATATTCATTATAAATGCCAACAACCCATTCCCTAACGTCAGGCTCATACTCCCTAAGCTGCTTACGATACTTCTCTAGCTTTTCATTGTGCAGTACTGTTTTTTCTTCAGCTTCCGTAATATTCAGATAGTTATTAAAGTACTCGAACACATAATCGACGCAGATTTTCATATTTTGAGTACGTGCATCAATGTCAAATTCATTGAGCTTATCTTCTTTTTTTCTTCGAGCAATGTATTCCTCAATTCTTAGCATTTAAACCACCTCAAGCTTTTTCACTCACATGGAGCATAGGTATCACCCTAACAACTCACGGATCTTTTCCGTAAGTATTGCTTTTCTTGCCTCATAAAATTTTTCGAAGTCCTCTATTTCAAGTGATACATCTTGCGGAATCATGGCCTGTTTACAAAATTCCGACTTTTGTTCATCGTTCATATCATTGTAATAATCAATGAGACGCATATCATTTTTGCTACCATTACTCCTACCTTCAAGTAGATGTAAGTTAGGTAGACGATTACGCATTCCACGCCATCTTTTCCACTCTTCCATACTAACAGCTATTGGTTTGCTGCCGTTAAATCTGTTATCTGGATGTAAATAATTTTTGTTCACAGTGACGCCCCGAAGCGATCCAAAACTTGTCGAATTTAAATAAAATATTAGATAGTTAACGGCCCGTTCTTCATTCGCACCAATTCTTTACGAACCTTCTCGCTCTAAGCATGTAATCTTTTGGAACTATTTGTCTCTCCTATCTTGGGAAATATCAGATTGAGACTTCTGATGTCTATGAATTCACTGATTTTGGGATTTTTACGTTTATTGAGTTATTCCCTTATCAAGTGATTGAAACCAGTTTATCCCTTCCTTTTTAGCCTCTTCAGGTGTATGTGTATTAAACTGAGCAAGTATGCTTGAATGAATTTGCTTCACTTGATTAGAGGATAAGCCAATCTCCTTGCAGGCAAGCAGCATATACCCCATCGCTTGTTCCTTATCCATTTCAATTTTAGTATTAATATTTTGTCTATCAGGGGATATAACTTTTATGTTGAAATCTTGATCAGTTAACTCTTTTAACACTTCCATAAAGAGATGCTTATATCTCTCCTTGATCCATTCTTTTGAAAAGTCATTTGCCGCCGTAATTACCAGTGTATGTTCGTCCAATATTTGGCCAGATGTCGGTGCAATCCAAGTATCGAATGAAGGTTTTGATATCCTACTTGAGATTTCTATTAAAATGATCTCCCATAAATCTTGTGAATCAGTTTTAGAGCTTGAATCAGTCATAAACTTATCCCTCCCTAATCAATATTTATTTTTATTATAACAAAGCAGATGAACCATTTACTTTTTAGTCACCATGAAGAAAACAATCTTCGAAATTACTTTTTTTGAAGTTGAAACTATATTTTCTTATTTGGAAAGAAGAACTAGAAAAGATTCATGGACATTGGATTGCTATGAAAAAGACCCCGAAATCGCAAATATATTTTTTAACGAATTCAGAGTCGGAATAGCAAGTATTTATTTTGGCTTTACACTTTCAAAACCATCTGCGAAACACATTCGACGTGCGCTGTATGCGGAAACATATCCACTGGCTGAATATACTCCACTTTATACTCTTTCGATAAATAATCAATATCCTTTGCCAATGTAGATGGATTGCATGACACGTATACAAATTTCTTCGGTTTTACTTTTTTAATTGCATCTAATAATTTACGGTCGCAGCCTGTTCGCGGGGGATCGACTACTACTACGTCTGGGCGCCAGCCTTCTTCTACCCATTTTGGCAGCCAGTGTTCGGCTGTGCCTGTTACGTAGGTGGCGTTTTCGATTCCGTGACGTGCTGCGTTTTTTTGGGCATCAAAGATGGCTGCTTCGATTGTGTCCATGCCGCGCACTTCGCTTGCTCCGTCTGCCAGCCATAATCCGATTGTTCCAACTCCGCAATAGGCATCGGCAATTTTTTCTTTGCCTGTTAATCCTGCTGCTTTTTTTACTTCATCGTATAATGTGACGGTTTGAATTGGGTTTAATTGAAAAAATGCTCTTGCGGATAATTCGAAATTTAAGTCTCCTAATGTTTCTTGGATGACTTCTTCTCCGCTTAAATGCAATGTTTTTTCTCCAAAAATAAGCGAGGTTTTGTTCCCGTTAATGTTTTGTACAAGTGATTTTACTTCTGGCAGTCTTTTTTGAATTTCTGCCATAATTAATTTTTTGCGTGGCACTTCTTTTTGCGTTGTTATTAACACGACTTGTACTTCGCCTGATTGAAAGCCTGCACGCGTTACGATCGTACGGACAATTCCTTTTTGTGTGCGTTCATTATAAATTGGAACTTGCAGCTCTTCTAAAATACGTCTTACTTCTTCTGACACTTTATTCGTTAAAGGATGCTGCACCATGCAGTTTTGAATCGGCACTAATCGGTGGGAATCTATTCCATATAAACCTGCGATGATTTTGCCATTTTTTTGCTGCCCTATTTGGAATTGGCTCTTATTGCGATAATTCCATGGCTCTTTCATGCCAAGAGTTGGACGAATATCCAACTTATCGACTTTAAGCTTTGTGTGCCGTTCCATCGATTGGATGACAATATCCCGTTTTTCCTTCAGCTGCTGATCATAAGCTAAATGCTGAAGCTGGCATCCTCCACATTGTTCGTAAATTGGGCAGGGCGCTTTTACTCGGAAAGGAGATGATTTTCGAATTTTTTTTATTTTTCCTTCTGAAAACTTCGGCTGAACTTTTGTAGCTTCTACAACGACCTCTTCACCTGGAAGTGCGCCAGGCACAAACACAACTTGCCGTTTGAAATAGCCAACGCCTTCCCCATTAATGCCTAAACGTTTTATTGTTAAAGGAAAGGTTTGACCTTGTGTCAGTTTCACCGTATTGGTTTGCTTTTTATCTTTCATTTTTAATGCTCCGTTCTTTTAGAAATCATCCTTTAATAGTAATACTTCTTTTTTCGAATATCCAGCATTACTCGATACTTCTCCATAAATAAAGAGACGCATAGCTTAAGTAAGGCTGCCAATTGACGATTAACGCTTCCATTTGTTCTTTTGTCGGCTTGTTTTCTAATTGAAAAAGCTTCTTTATCGCGTTTTGAATGCCAATATCTGCAATCGGAAATAAATTTTGTCTTCCCAACCCGAATAGTAAAAAGTTCTGTACCGTCCATGGTCCTATTCCTCTTAAAGGAAGCAGCTCTGTCATAATTTCTTCGTCTGTTTTTTGATAAAAACTATTTAAATGAAGGTTTCCGGCCACAATTTGTTTCGAAAGGTTTATAACATATTCTGCTTTTCGTGTGCTGAATTGCAATTCTCTTAATTCTTCAACGGTAAGTTCCGCCACTTTTTCTGGCTGTGGATAAAACCATACACCTTCTTTTTCAAAGCCATATGTCGTGACAAATCTATGAGTAAGTGTATAAGCAAATTTCAGATTCAATTGCTGATGGACAATGCATTTAACCAAGCAATTATATGGACTGAAATCTAATACGATTGGTGTTCCATGATGTATCTGAAATAACTCTTTTAAATCGGTTTGTTGAAAATGCTCATGAACAGATTGCAAGGAAATATCCCATTGAAAAATTCGCGTTAATTGTTGTAAAAGCAGCCCTTCCATCTCTCCTTCAATGCCATAAATTTCAAACTTGGGATTTTCCGTTGTTCCTATTGCCTTTACTGTAGCAACATACGGCACTTTTTCTAATAAAAGTGGTACTTTTACACTTCTGCCTGCTATATCCACTTGATGAAGGGGGTCTAATGCTAAACGGCTTAAAACTAAATCAAAATTATAAGGACCTATAAACTCAACTATCTGCAAAATGGATCATCCGTTCTCTTTTTTCTGTATTATAGCACTTTATTGTTGCAATTTTCTCGGTTTTTGTTGCAGTTTTTCCGATTATTGTTGCAATTTTCCTCATTATTGTTGCAGTTTTTTCGATATAGCTATTCTTCTACAAAAAACGCCATTTTTCGCCCATCATGATAAAAAAACAGACCCAAATTTGGATCTGTCATGAGGTTTTTTTCGTTAAATCATCAAGGCTTTTAAACGTATATCCTCGTTTCTTTAAGTCTTTAATAGCTTGCTCTAATGCGTCGGCATTATCTTTTGATACGGTATGCAGGAGCATAATACAGCCCGGATGCGCCTGTGCCATCATATTATCGTAGCTGTATTTCCAGCCTTTTTGTTGATCTGTTTTCCAGTCCACAAAAGCCAATGACCAGAATACTTGTGTGTATCCTAACTCTTTTCCTATTTTTAACGTACGCTCACTAAACACGCCACGTGGCGGCCGTAAGTAGGCCATGCTTTTTTGACCAGTCAGCTTTTCTGTTTCTGTTACGACCGTTTGTAATTCTGTTTTCAGCTTTTCATCCGAAACTTGCGTGAAATCTGGATGGTGATACGAGTGATTGCCGATAATATGTCCTTCTGCTACCATTCTTTTTACTAAATCAGATGCACTTGTTAAATAGTGGCCGGTGACAAAAAAAGTAGCTGGTACTTGTTCTTTTTTTAATACATCTAAAATTTTTGCTGTATAGCCATTTTCATAGCCATTATCAAATGTTAAGTAGAGTACTTTTTTATCTGGATTATCTTTATAATAAGCTCCATATTTACTCAGCAAATCATCTAGTTCTGTTCCTGCTTCTGCAGGCTGTTCGTTGGCAGCTTTTTTGAATCCCCAGTTGATCGGACGATTGGAGACATTCGCAAATGCAGGTTGAATGCCAACAAACAGCAAGAGACATAACATAACGCTATATTTTGCAATAACCTTCACTTTTTTTCCTCCTAACTTACATAACCTGCTCTTATTGTTTGAGTTAAAAAGGAAAAAATGCTTGGTTAATTTGGGTAAATTTTATTGAGTTTCTACTGTATTCTTTCTGGTAGATGAAAATTTTATTAAGCCGGATAATAAGAATAACATACTAACTGTCCATAAAACTCCTGCAATACCAAGACATAGAGAAATTTCTTCAGATGCCATCGGATGATTAACATCAAAACTGATTGCATTTAATGCTTGGTATATTGCCCAACTAAAAAACACAAAAAAACCAATAACCAGTCCATAAGCAGTTCGAAATGGCTTTCGTTGTTTTGAAAACATTAATAGCAATACAATGATAAACGCTATACCCATTATGATTGAAACTCCACCTATTAGCATACCCATTGTTTCTTGCTCCATTTGCATATTTCTACACTCCCGAACAAAAAATTTCTATCCTATTTATTTTAACATAAAATAACAAACTCTCTTGTAAAATGAAGACGAGGATTTGGAAAGGATTATTGCATTTTATTGTCAATTAGTCAGCAATTAATGTGTTATTTGTATCAAATAAATAAAGGGAGTCCAATTCATATGAAAATTGAACTCCCTATTATCTTGCTTTTTTAAAATTTACTGAAAAACAACTTCTTTAAATTGCCCCAATTTCTCTAAAGATGACTGTTCCACATCTTGATGAAGGGAATTGCCATGTGAATCCATTGTTACGACTGCTTTAAAGCCTTCGACACGTAAATGCCACATTGCTTCTGGGATGCCGAATTGCATCAGGTCGACCCCTTCAACAGATTTAATGCAATCCGCGTAATATTGGGCTGCACCACCAATGGCATTTAAATAAACGCCGCCATGTTCTTCTAGTGCTTTTAATGTTTTGGCACCCATGCCGCCTTTACCGATCACTGCTCGAATGCCAAACTTTTTCATTATATCGCCTTGATACGGTTCTTCTCTAATGCTCGTTGTTGGTCCTGCTGCTTTTACATGCCATTTGCCATCCTCGTCTTTTAACATAACCGGTCCGCAGTGGTAAATAATTTGGCCATTTAAATCGATTGGAGCGTCGTTTGTGCTTAAATGTTTGTGTATCGCATCTCTGCCTGTATACATCATTCCATTTATTTGCACAACATCGCCGACTTTTAATTGGCGGATATCTTCTTCACTGATCGGTGCTTGCAGTGTAATAACTTCTTCCTCACCAGTACTCTGTTTCGTTTCTTCTTGGTTAAAATTAATTTTGTCTCCGTCTTGATATTTCCATTCAGAAATAACTCCAGTCTCTGCGTTTACTTTTACCGCTAAACGACGGAATGCCCAACAGTTATAAGCAACAGAAACGAAGAAGCTTGCCGGAATTCTGTTCATTACGCCTACTTTACAGCCTAAAAGCGTCGTTTCGCCTCCGAATCCCATTGTTCCAATTCCAAGTTTATTAGCGTTTTCCATAACATAATCTTCAAGTGCAGCAAGTTCTGGATACGGATTTGTATCATCTACTGAACGGAAAAGCTGTTCTTTTGCTAAATCATATCCAGCAGAACGGTCTCCGCCAATTCCAACGCCGATGAAACCGGCGCTGCAGCCTTGACCTTGTGCTTGATAAACAGAATGCATGATGCATTTTCTAATGCCATCTAAATCACGGCCTGCTCTTCCTAACCCTTCAAGCTCACACGGAAGACTGTATTGAATATTTTTATTTTCACAGCCTCCTCCTTTTAAAATTAAAGCAATTTCGATGTAATCTTGTTCCCATTGTTCAAATTTAATAACTGGTGTGCCTGCTCCTAAGTTGTTTCCGCTGTTTTCTCCTGTTAAGGAATCAACCGAATTTGGTCTTAGCTTTCCGTTTTTAGTAGCTAGCTCTAATGATTCATAAATCGCTGCTTTTATTTCTAGTTGATTTGTTTGGATTGGTGTTTTAATTTTGAAAGTCGGCAAGCCAGTATCTTGGCATATAGGGGAAATTTCCTCATCAGCCATGCTAATATTTTGGGTAATCGTCGCTAAACTCATTGCAGAACGAGTCCCAGCACTTTCTAATGCCTTTGCTTTTTTAATTGCTCTTCGTACGTCATGTGGAAGATTTGTTGATGTCTCGACAACCAACTGATAGATGCTTTGTTTTAAGTTTTCTACATTCATGTCATTGCCCCTCACCCTATTTTTATTAATAGGAATTTAATCTACTGAAAATTATACTTTTCCTGACAAAAAGTTTTTTGTAATCGTTTTCAATTATTATTTTTGGCTGTTTTCTCAAAGTTTGTTGTTTTTATATAAAAAAATAGGAGAAGAAGTACTCAGCAGACGGAATACACGTAGACTCCTGTGGGAATGCGAGAAAGACGAGACCCCACAGGAGCGTATGCGACGAGGAGGCTCGACGCTCGCTAAACGGACGAAGTGTATGCAGGCTGCGCGTTTAAAAGCAACAATCTATACGAAAACAGCCTTATTTTTTTATAAAGTTATCCAAGAGGAAGAACCTTCTTTTTAATTGAGGTCCTTCCATGATTAGTTTGCATTTATTAATCTCGATGCTTAAATTCATTGCATTTTGATTCAATATCGTCAATCATTTCTATTAAACGGTCAATATCTTCTAACTCTGCTTCTTCTGGATCGATTGCATCCAATACTTCTAAAAACATATTTAATCTTGTTTTTAAAAAATCTACTTGTTCGTTTTTACCTGTAATCGAACTACCCAAAGAGAATCTCTCCTTTCACTATCATAATCATCCTACCGAACTTTTTTCGATTCGGCAATGCTTTTCCTTTTTCCTACCTATCATTTTACACCGTGTAGTAAAAGATGACATAAAAAAAGATTACCAATGGCCATTTTTCCTAGACTAGATACGATATCATGTTCCACTTTATGATACACTACTAAATAGATGCTTTACTAAAAACATATGTATATTAAGATAACGATTATCTGATTTTCTTCTATTAAATGCATCTTTATAAACAACAACATCGTGAAATCTTTCACTAAGTTTTCATACTCTATTTGATTCGAGCCAGCTTTTATTTGTTTTTTAAAAAGGGTTTGACAATCTTACCGTTTCGCTCAATAATGACTAAAGATTTGAATGAAGAAGGTGTAAATTAATGATTTCTCAAAACACATCTATTAACCCAAGTGTTGACCCGTGGGAAGCGTATATGGATATCGAGCAGCACGGGAAGCTAACACTTTCTAATATAGAATTTACGACCACTACATTATGCAATATGCGCTGTGAACATTGTGCTGTCGGGTACACGCTGCAGCCAAAAGATCCTAATGCCCTTCCGATAGACTTATTATTAAAACGATTAGAGGAGATTCCTCACCTTCGTTCTATCAGCATTACTGGCGGAGAGCCGATGATGAGCAGAAAATCGGTCGAAAATTATGTGGTGCCTTTATTTAAGTATGCACATAGCCGTGGTGTGAAAACCCAATTAAATTCTAATTTAACATTAGGATTAGATCGTTATGAACCGGTTATTCCTTATTTAGATGTTCTGCATATCTCGCATAACTGGGGAACAGAGGAAGAATTTGCAGAGACAGGCTTTGCGATGATGGCAAAAAAACCCACTTATGAACAAAGGAGCAAGCTGTTTCAAAATATTATTACAAACAGCAGAGCTTTAGTAGAAGCTGGTGTTGTCGTGTCTGCTGAAACGATGTTAAATAAGCGAACGCTTCCTTATTTAGAACATATTCATCGTCAAATTGTCGACGAAATGAAGTGTCAAAGGCATGAGGTGCATCCAATGTACCCATCAGACTTTGCTTCAACATTGGAAACCTTATCTCTTGATGAAATTCGCGACAGTATTCATCATCTGTTAGATATACGCGATGAAAATGTTTGGATGTTATTCGGCACCCTTCCTTTTTATCCGTGCAACAGCAAGGAAGACGATTTACAACTCTTAAATCGTCTATATAATAGTAAAAACGTAACCGTTCGTAATGATCCAGATGGACGTTCTCGTTTAAATGTTAATATATTCACAGGCGATGTAATTGTAACCGACTTTGGTGATACTCCCGCTTTAGGAAATATTCAACAAGACCACCTGGGAAGTATTTTTCAAAAATGGATGGCAACCGATTTAGCCAATTCTCTTAATTGCCACTGTCCAAGCGTTCGCTGTTTAGGGCCGAATGTGTTAGTGAAAAACAGCTATTATGAAGGCGTTGATTTTTCAAAAAGAAAAGCATTAATTGCAAAATAAAAAATGATTAAAATAATAGTCTGTTTATAATAAGAAGCGTCGAAGCTGGACAGTTCTATCTAACTTGAAACATATAAATTCTGGTGCTTGGACAAGGAATTGCTTCTCTTACCTTTGTTTTGTTCTTGATCAGGCGTCTCAAAGACTAAACTCGGGTTTTTTCCCCTTGTTTTGTCCTTGATAAGACATCTTAAAGACAAAACTCGGGTTTTTTCCTCTTTTTTGTCCTTGATAAGGCGTCTCAAAGACAAAACTTGGGTTTTTTCCCCTTTTTTGTCCTTGATAAGGCGTCTCAAAGACAAAACAAGGTTTTTTTCCTCTTTTTTGTCCTTGATATGGCGTCTCAAAGACAAAACTTGGGTTTTTTCCCCTTGTTTTGTCCTTGATAAGACATCTCAAAGACAAAACTCGGGTTTTTTCCCCTTGTTTTGTCCTTGATAAGACATCTCAAAGACAAAACTCGGGTTTTTTCCCCTTTTTTGTCCTTGATAAGACATCTCAAAGACTAAAACTCGGGTTTTTTCCCCTTTTTTGTCCTTGATAAGGCGTCTCAAAGACAAAACTTGGGTTTTTTCCCCTTGTTTTGTCCTTGATAAGACATCTCAAAGACAAAACAAGGTTTTTTTCCTCTTTTTTGTCCTTGATATGGCGTCTCAAAGACAAAACTCGGGTTTTTTCCCCTTGTTTTGTCCTTGATAAGACGTCTCAAAGACAAAACTCGGGTTTTTTCCCCTTGTTTTGTCCTTGATAAGACATCTCAAAGACAAAACTTGGGTTTTTTCCTCTTTTTTGTCCTTGATAAGGCGTCTCAAAGACAAAACTGGTTCTAACCACCTTGTTTTGTCCTTTATACCTTTAATGGCATACGAAAGGGACTTCCTAATATATAGGAGTTCCCTATTTTAGTTGAAATCAACAGTATTATTTAATAATTTAAGAAAAGCACACTCGTTTAAGTTGAATAATTATATACTTTCGTACCTTTCAAAAAAGGATGCAGCTGCATCCTTTTTCTTTTAAACTTATCTTGGCTTATCAGTTGCAAGGAATCCAAAAGAAATATGATCTTGCACAGGAATCCAGGCACCGATTCCTTGTGATGTCACGTTTTTCACGATAATCGTCTGTTTTCTTCCTTTTAACATTAAATATACTTCGCCATATGTTACTTTTCCCTTTTCATTTACAGCTGGTGCATATCCATATAAATAGCCAAGGTTTTTGGCAGGGATATTATAGACTTGGTCTTTTTTTGTTCCTGTCCCAATCACTGTTTCAAAAGCAAGTGGTAATCCTGATTTTTGCATTGCTTTTACGAGCATCATTTTTTTCACATCTTCTGCATTTGGAATTTTTGCTGTTAATCCGCCTCTCACTATTTTTTGTGCCTCTTGTACGTAATGAATTTGATACGGTGCATTTCCGCCTCTATTATCAAAGAAGTTGGTGTTAATTTTTTGATATTCCCAATTTGGCGCCGTTTCTGAAGACTCGTAATTTAATGGCCATTGCCCTAGATAAACAATTGCTTTATAGCCAAGTGTAAACGGTGTACTGTTAACTGATGACTCATTTAACATGCGAATTAAATCAGGATTTTCAATCTTTACTTTTGATGAATCAATAAGCTGTTGTGTTAATTCACTTGGCTGCAATTTCGGCATATCTTGCGCCGGATTCGGATACGTATTTTCTTTTGTTATGTTCATAACAGAATTCGGAATAGCTACTAAATTCGATTTAGGCAATTCCGCTTGCTTTTTTTCGTCTTTTTTTGCATAGGCAGGTGTTTGAGTTGTAAGCATCAATATAAAAGTTAATAGGACAAACGAGATTTTTTTACGCATAGTTAGAACTCCTTTTCATTTCAATAACGAATATTTATTGTTATTTTTTTCGGAGTTCGACATTTTTATCCATTAATTTTTTACAACAAAAGTTTTCTGCTTATTTCATCCATAACTTGTTCATGATTCCATTGCAATAAGGATGAAAAAATTGAATAGCTGGTCCGATGCCAAACGCAATAATAACAGTTCCAAGTCCAATTGGACCATTTACAAGCAAAGCAAACAGCAATGCTAATACTTCCCCTATTAATTTAGCCGCCATAATATTTAAGCCAAACCTTGTTTGCATACTTACCATAAAATGATCGATTGGATTTAAAGGAAATCTTGCTTGTAAATACATTGCAATTCCTAATCCAGCAATAATCAAACCAGCAATCAACAGTACAAATTGATTCTTAAAATAAAAATAATTAAAGCTGTTCAATAAAGCAGCCATCCAAAAATCGACAAAAAAACCGATTATAAATACAGTAATCAAGGAAAGGATATCCGGTCTTTTTTTCAACAAAAGTCCATTTACAAAAATTAACACAATGCCGATAATTACGATCCAGCTGCCAATGGTTAAACCGATTAAATGAGAAAGTCCTACATTTAATGCGTCCCATGGTCCTGCTCCAAGATTCGCTTTTATCGTAAGTGTTGCACCAAAAGATAATATGATAAGGCCAATTATATAAAAAAGACTGCGATAAAATACGGACATCTTATCTTCCTTTCTTTTTAAATAGACTGTTTTCTCAAAGTTTGTTGTTTTTTCAATAATACATATGGAAAAGCATTTCTTAGCAGCCTGCATACACGTAGTCTCCTGTATGAATGCGAGAAAGACGAGACTCCACAGAAGCGTATGCGACGAGGAGGCTCGACGCTCGCTAAACGGACGAAGTCTATGCAGGCTGCGCGTTTAAAAGCAACAAACTATACGAAAACAGCAATTAAATAATTACATGTCCTTAATACATATGCACAGTCTCAAAAAAACTTGTCCAAAAAATGCAGAAAATAATAATCTGAATATTTACAACTATCGAAAAATATACTATAATAAGCTTATCAAATAAAAGGAGGGCAGCTAATCAAACCGCTTTTTTAAACTAATAAAGGAGGATTATTAATACTATTGGATATTCATCAATCAAGCTTTATTTTATCGCAAATTAAAATGGAAAAAGGTTGGTGATTCGATGGAAGCGACTTGATTTACTTCCCTAAACAGAACATATTCATTTAAAGGTATACTTATTCAAACTAATATCCGAATAAAGAAAGGAAGATGTACATCCAAAAAAGCCCACCTGCTGTAAAGAAAGCAGGTGGGCTTCTGTTATGCTACTACCATTTACAATATATAAAATCCAATTCCCATAATGACATAGGCGGCAAGCAGCGTCGCACCTTCAAACCAATTTGTTTCCCCATCATTGGAAATAACGATCATTAACAATACCGACGCGGCCATAGAAACAAGCTCCGGCAACGTAAAGACCAAACTCATCGACGTTGGGAAAAATAACGAGATTAAAACAAGCAATGGTGCAACAAACATTGCTATTTGCAAAGTAGAACCTACTGCAATTTCTACCGCAATGTCCATTTTGTTTTTATATGCCATTACGATCGCAGATGCATGTTCTGCTGCATTACCGACAATCGCTACGATGATGACCCCAATAAATAACTCACTCCAACCGAACGACTCGGCTACGACTTCAAATGTATGTACTAAGTTTTCAGATACATACGCAACTGCTAGGGTAGCAATCGCTAAAATACCCATACTCTTTTTGACAGACCATTCCGGCGTCTCTTCATGAGCCTCATTGTTTCCTTTTGATTCTGACTGGTAAACCCCTCTATGTGTTACAAGTTTAAAGACCAATGCTGCTAAATATAATAAGATGAGAATGACGGATATTCCGACACTCAATGATTGCGTTTCGTTCCCATCCATAGATATGGAGAAAACTTCCGGAATTACAAATGCCACAATGACCGCAAACATTAATAATCCCGAATTATGGCGAGCATCATACACATTATAATGCTGTCTTTTGTATTTGATTCCTCCTATAAAAAAGGACAATCCAGCAACTAATAATAAGTTTCCAAGCACGGAACCGGTAAGTGATGCCAAGACTACTTCCGTTAATCCTTCCCTCAATGCAAAAATAGCAATAATTAATTCAACTGCGTTGCCAAATGTTGCATTTAATAGACCGCCAATTCTCGGTCCTGCGACGATTGCTAAGCTTTCTGTTGCTCTTCCCATAAAACTGGAAAGAGCAACAATCGTTAAACAATAAATGATAAACATTAAAATACTCGGCAAGTGTAATAAGGAGCCAATAACGGATAAAGGCACTCCTATAAAGGCCGCAAACATAAAGATTTTATTTACCATCCTAATTCCCTTCCTTTCATTTTAAGTTTAATTTTCCCTTTTCTGCTAAAGATAAACATCATGATATCAGAAGTACATTCCATTTCTCACTTATTTTAACATAGTTTAAACATAGAAAATAAAGGATCAACCAAATCTTTCGACAGTTCGCGGAATTACCGGAATTAACGCAGGATTTCCTTTCCTTTTCGCGAATTTATTGCTATTATGTTTTATTATTTTTCGGAAAACAAAAATTATTATAAACTAGTTAAGTTTTTAGAACAAAGTAATGGGAAATGCATATATAATATGGTAAGATGATTGTAATTAAATAATCTCTGTAAGCAATATGGATGATAACTTCGGCTAAAAATTCAATTGTATAAACAGTTTTTCGTAAGGAATAATGCTGTCACCTGTAGAGGTGGCAGCTTTCGTGTTTTTTAAGGGTAATGAATGTGATTCTCTCTCTCAATAAGAATTAGTCATCTTTGCTAAAAGAAAATAAAAAAGAAAACAGGAGGAATAAAAAATGACAACAGATACAAGAATGCTTTCACAAAGACAAATAGAAGAAGAAACTTTATTAGAAAAAGTAACGCCCCATTTAGAATTAATCGCTGCCATCATCAGCGGTGTTCTTATCTTAACAGGATGGCTGCTTAAGTCTTCACAACAAGAAAGCTTATCTATCGCATCCTATATACTTGCCTTTATTATCGGAGGCTTTGCAAAAGCAAAAGAAGGTATTGAAGAAACGATTGAAAACAAAGAATTAAATGTAGAAATGCTGATGGTATTTGCAGCAATTGGTTCAGCTATCATTGGTTATTGGACAGAGGGAGCTATCTTAATTTTTATTTTTGCAGTAAGTGGTGCCCTTGAAACATATACAATGAATAAAAGCAATAAAGAAATCTCCTCTCTTATGAGTTTACAGCCGGAGGAAGCAGTTAAGCTCCTTCCAGATGGCAGTGAAGTAGTTGTCCCTGTTGCTTCCTTGTCAATCACAGATAAGATCCTGATTAAACCTGGGGAAAGAATTCCGGCAGACGGAAATATACTAATCGGAAATAGTTCTATTGATGAATCGGCGATCACAGGTGAATCCGTACCAGTAACAAAAAGCATTCATGACGAAGTATTTGCTGGAACAGTTAATATTAATGGTTCTATTACAGTAGAGATAACAAAAAATACAAACGAAACGCTCTTTCAAAAAATTATTACACTCGTTCAATCGGCACAAAGTGAAAAATCTCCTTCTCAAGCATTTATTGAGAAATTTGAAGGAACATATGTAAAAGTGGTTTTAGCTTTTGTGTTTGTCATGATGTTTCTTCCGCACTTTCTATTTGACTGGTCTTGGAATGAGACATTTTATCGAGCAATGGTTTTATTAGTGGTTGCATCACCATGTGCCCTTGTTGCGAGCATTATGCCTGCCACTTTATCGGCTATATCCAATGGTGCACGAAACGGAATTCTTTTTAAAGGCGGCGTTCATTTAGAAAATTTAGCACATATTACAGCAATTGCTTTTGATAAAACAGGTACACTAACAAAAGGAAAGCCAGTTGTAACAGAAGTACTTGTTAAAGAAGGCTTATTAGAAAAAGAGATATTGCTGACTACTGCAAGTATTGAAAGTCATTCGAACCATCCATTAGCAAAAGCGATAGTTCAATATGCAAAATCTACTTACGAAGAAGAACTTCTTCAGCCGAACAGCATTCAAGATACTTCTGGATGGGGAGTAACTGCTGTTGTACAAGAAGAAGAATGGAGAATTGGGAAAGCAGAGTTTGTTGGAAAAGAAGCAGCCGAACAATTTCGTAACTATGCATACAATCGCTTAACAGAAGAAGGAAAAACAGTTGTTTTTGTCAAAAAAGCGGAAGAAATCGTCGCATTAATTTGCTTAAAAGATATTGTTCGTGACGAGACAAAAAAGGCGATCGACAAATTAAAACAACAAAATATTTATACCGTTATGTTAACAGGAGACAGTGAAAAAACAGCAAATGCCATTTCAAAAGAAAGTCATGTGCATGAGTATATAGCCGAATGTTTGCCTGAAAATAAAGTAACGCATATTAAAGAATTAAAAGATAAATATCAAAATGTGGCAATGGTTGGTGATGGCATTAATGATGCTCCTGCACTTGCTACGGCAACTGTAGGGATTGCAATGGGAGAAGGTACTGATGTAGCGTTAGAAACCGCCGATGTTGTCCTGATGAAAAATGACTTGCCAAGAATTGCCGAAGCAATAAAACTTTCGAAAAAAATGAACCGCATTGTTAAACAAAATATTATTTTTTCAATAACTGTAATTATACTCCTTATCAGCTCAAACTTTTTACAAATGCTTGATCTTCCATTTGGTGTAATAGGTCATGAAGGAAGCACAATCTTAGTCATTTTAAACAGTCTGCGTTTATTACGTTGATAATAATGATGATGTAACAGTTTTCATCGAATAAAAAAGGCTGACTCTCCAAAAATCGTTATTAACGACTTTTGGAGTCAGCCTTTTATCATTTAATGATAGCCATTTTGTCCATTTGCAGAACTGGATGTTTTATGTTTTGGTTTACTTTTCCCTTTTTGCTTCGTACCGCCGTCTTTTTTTGGCATAATGTGAATCCCCCTATTTTGAAATTTCCCCTTTAATAGTTTGTACTTCATGACATTTTTTATAAAGGTAAATAACGGATTAAACCTGCCAAGTGTCTACTTCAACATTTCTTTTTATCGGTATAATAGGCGTTAATTTCTCCGCCAATCATTATTATCACGCCTGTTAAATAAAACCATATCATCGTGATAATAATGGCTCCGATGCTTCCGTAAGTCGCTGAATAGTTGCCGAAATTTCCAACATAGTAGGAAAAACCGAATGAAACAATCACCCAGCCAACAGTTGCAAATAGTGCTCCTGGAATAGCACTGATGCATGTAATTTTTATATTCGGTGCAAACCAATATAATGCTAAAAAAACAATAAATAAAATAACTGGACTAACTAAAAAGCGCATAGCGCCCCAAACCGTTAAAAATTCATTAGACAAATTAAATTTGGAAAAAAGAAAAATACCTATTTGCTCTCCAAAAACCGGCAATAATAAAGCAATGACCACAACTGCAATCATCGCTAACGTTAAAACGATGGACATGGCTCTTGCCACAATAAATGAACGCGTTTCTTGCACATTATAGGCTTTGTTAAATGCTTTTACGATTGCATTTAAACCATTTGATGCAGACCAGATCGTTGCGATAATCCCGAACGATAATAATGTCCCATTTTTATTTAACACTTGTTCTAAATTTGATTCAATAATAATCATGCTGTCACTAGGTGCAAATGTTTCAAAAATCCCTAACAAGTCTTCTTTTGTTATCGGTAAATAAGGAAGTAATGTCATCATAAAAATGATAAGTGGAAAAATCGACAATAAAAAATAATAAGCCAATTGTGCAGCAAGATCAAACACATCATCCTGCTTTATTTTTTGTGCTAATTTCTTTATAATCGTGATAATGTCTCCTATTTTTCTTCACCTTCCTATACTAAAAAAGAAAATGGTTTGTACTATTATTAAAAGTGATACGTTGTTTTAATCTCCTGTAATAATGCTTCACAGCCCTCTGTAACTAACCCGTATACTTCTTCAAAATTACCTGTATAATAAGGATCTGGTACTTCTTTTCCCTTGTTTTGTTCCGTATAATCTAATAGCAAACGAGCTTTGGCAGTAGGGTCCGCACTTAATTTTTTCATGTTTTCAATATTGGTTGGATCCATAGCAATTAAATAATCGAATTGCTCAAAATCTTCTTTTATAAACTGCCTGGCAACGATCCCTTTTTCACTAATATTGTTTTGTTTTAATATATGTCTCGTTCCTTTATGAGGGGGATTACCAACATGCCATCCACCAGTACCTGCTGAATCGCAGCTTATTTTATCTTCTAATCCTTCTTTTTTTACAAGATTACGAAAAATTGCTTCTGCCATTGGCGAACGGCATATATTTCCTAAACAAATAAATAACACTTTTACTTTCATGATAGTTTCCTCCAATTTAATTATTACATACATACAATACACACTAGCATTCCTACTAAATTGAAGCAATCCTTCTGCTTTTTTCCTTCACGGCTGATTTATCAGCAGGCACAGAACAAGCACTTTTAAAAAAATATTGCAGTTAATTGGGCTGCTAGGCAATGACCATTGACTTTTTCGCAAACCCATGAAAAGATGTATTAAATAGAAGCTTAATATAGATTTAATTGAAGAAAGGAGAAATACAAAACATGAATTTAAATACGAAATCACCTGAGAATGTGGAGTATATGATTGAACAAATAAAGGAAAAATTAAAAGTTTTAAACTTCGGAGCTATTAAGCCATCTCATTTTGATGGGGAAATGTATGAAGAATTAAAAGAAATTTACGAACATGTCATGAAAAAAAATTCATTTAGTCCAAATGAAATGCAAGCAATTGCTGAAGAATTAGGTTCCCTTCGTAAATAATACCTTTTCACCAAAAGAGGGAACAAGTTCATCATTCCCTCTTTTACACTATAAAACGCTGCGTAAAATCAATATATCACATTTTATGATGAAGTGTAGCTATCCTTTTTTAAGCAGGAAGAAGAAGCTGTGGTTCATGATATACATAAAAAGCTATTTAGCTGATCTAATGAAAATCCTTCTGGAATAAACAATACAGCAATATTATAATAAGAATTTCTCCCTACTTAGGGAATCTTTTTATTTGTGATAAGATGAAGAAAAAACTTTTTTCCATTTGTTTACTCATTTCTTCATGGAGTTCAAGTAGACAATCGCCATTTATTTACCAATACGTCTCTGGATAAAATGTATATCTAATTAATAAAGGCTGTTTTCTAAAAGTTTATTGTTTTTGAATAAAATAATAAACTAGCTAAAACACTGAGCAGCCTGAATACACGTAGACTCCTGCGGGAAATGCGAGAAAGACGAGACCCCGCAGGAGCTAGCGACGAGGAGGCTCGGCACTCGTCCGCGGAAAGCGAAGTGTATTCAGGCTGCGGGTTTAATAACAACAATCTATAAGACAAGAGCGTTAATAAAAATACATGAAGGAATTGGACAACATCGAACAAATCGTTCTTTATATGGAACTTGTTGTTAATATTTGATATGATAGTAGTACAGATTTTGATAAGGTGAGTGAGGCTGTATGATTGGAGATCGTGTAAAGAAAATACGACAAGAAAAAAAAATGTCATTGTCAGAATTAGCCGAACAGGCTGGAGTTGCCAAATCGTATTTAAGTTCATTAGAGAGAAATTTACAATCCAATCCATCCATTCAATTTTTAGAAAAAATAGCTGCTGTTTTTCATATTCCTGTTGATCATCTTATCAACGAACAACAAAATAAAGAGGAATTAGATGCAGAATGGCTTAAAATCGTAAAGGAAGCGATGGATTCTGGGGTCTCTAAAAACGAGTTTCGAGAGTTTTTGGAATTTAACAAATGGAGAATTGAACAAAAAAAATAGAACCTCCATCGATAATGTAAGTTCTGCAACTGGGAAGGCACAAAGTTTGTGTCTTTTTTATTTTATGTAAAATACTAGGGAGATACGAATCTAAATTATTCATTAGCCGTTTTAAGAATTAAGCAATCATTTAAATTATTTCGAATAAAATTGCGCACTTCTTGTATATCCATACCGAGTTTTTTTGCTTCCATGATTAGTTGTATCCAATCTGTGTCCAGCTCTTCCTTTAATAAT
Source organism: Niallia yueguangensis (assembly GCF_052663115.1). Lineage (NCBI taxonomy): Bacteria > Bacillati > Bacillota > Bacilli > Caryophanales > Bacillaceae > Niallia > Niallia yueguangensis. The sequence goes on along the minus strand of NZ_JBQTCX010000015.1, from coordinate 68,928 downwards.
TTTTCATCTATCACTTAATTCTTCCCTCCCAAAAATACGTTTGTATTTTTGCAGTCCGGCTATCATCGTACATATACTTTAGACCCGTGACTTTGCGTCCCTTTCTTTCGAAAGGTTTGCCATTTTCATTACTTTCCCTTACTAACCAAAAAGACTACCTATTTACTATTTCTATATTATACAACTTAGTTCATTTTATATGTGACTTATTTTGTCGGATTATTATGCATTTTACGTTGTTTTTTCCTAGTATTTTCAACATTTTATTTATGATTCCATATAATTTGTCGAATTTTCTGCCAAGTTATTTTTTATCATTTTCCCTATCATCTTCTTTATTACCATCCATATTTTCATAGCCGTTTATAACTTTTCTAACTAAAAAATTTGTATGAATTTGTTCAAAAGTGTTTGCATCAAAAAATGGGTTTGTTGTTAAATCATTATGACATATAGGGCAATACCATGATCCTATCTCACTACTGCTAAAGGAAGGTCTATGACATTTATCACAATTTTTCCTGTATATATTCCCCACCCTCTTTTTTCTATCAATTTTATTCTTCTTAAATTGCAAATTGTGTCAAATTACAGCGGAAAGTTCTTTTTAAATGTTTATATCGTTCTTTTTATAGAACCATCATACGTAGTATAGTTCAAATCTCTTATTTTGGAAAATTCTAAAAATGTTCATTTTTTCTTTTTAACGAACAATTTTCGTTCTTTTTCTCGTCTTTTCTCTTATTAACTAGCTTTTTCATACTTTTTATCGAAGAATTTGTTCGTTATAATGAAAAATATATTTGTACAATACGTAAGGAGAATTATCTAAATGGTAGGAGCACGCATTAAGTCATTAAGATTAAAAAAAGGTTATTCTATTAATGAGCTGTCAGAACGTGCAGGTGTTTCCAAATCATATTTAAGCTATATCGAACGTGGCATCCAAAAGAATCCATCCTTACAAATACTTTCAAAGCTTGCTAAGACCCTAGATACCAATTTGGATGAACTGCTGGAAACAGAAGATGCCATTGTATCAGAAACAGTGGACGAAGAGTGGTTGAAGCTATTGGAAAATGCAATAAAGGAGGGGGTTACAAAAGAAGAATTTTCTTATTGTTTAGATTTTATCAGATTCAAAAAAAGGACAAATGATAAATAGAAAATCATGTTTCAAAAAGGCTTTTTTCGTATAGATTGTTGCTATTTAACCACAGCCTTTACAAAAAAAAAGAATGACTCCAATAGTCTTATCAATAACCATGGAAGTCACACTTTTAATTTTTTACTGTTCGCGGTTGTATTAAAATTTCTACTCGGCGATTTTTCTCTCTGTTCTTTGCTGTTTTATTACTAGCAATCGGTTTAAATTCTCCATACCCCTTTGCACTAAAGGAACTTGGATCCAAGTTATGATTATTTAGCAGCAGCTTCATAAAATTAATTGCTCTTGTAACGCTAAGCTCCCAGTTCGATTCAAATTTAGCATTACGAATTGGAACATTATCGGTATGACCACTAATAATAATACTTCTTGGTGGATCCATTACAAGTAATTTCGAAATTTCAGAGACCACTTTTTTGTCGTGATTCCGTATATCCGCACTTCCTGATGCAAACAAGACATTATCTCTTATTGAGACGAGTAAACCTTCATCCGTTAAAGAAGTTTCCAGCTTGTCTGTTAACTTTTTCTCTTTAATGTATGAATTTACCTTATCCTGAATTTTTTCTAACTCTTTTTGATCTTGCTGCTTCTGCATTTCTTTTAATTCTTCTTCTGTAATAGAAGATGATTCTTTTGTTTTCTGCTGTTTATTTGGATTGTCTAAGTCCACTTTTTCTTCTATAGGAGTTGATGCTGGGCTAGGATAGTCAAATATGCCTGTACCACTCTGAAATTGTTTATTAAAAACATCTGCAAGTGCTGCGAATTTTTTTGCATCGACAGAACTCATCGCATATAACACGATAAATAAAGCCAATAATAACGTTAATAAATCAGAATAGGGAACAAGCCAAGATTCATCTACATGATCTTCATGATGTTCCTTCTTTTTTCTTTTTTTACTCATTATTATTCACACTTTCTGTTTCTTCTAAGAATTTTTTTCTTTCAGCAAGTGGCAGATAAGAAGCTAATTTTTGTTCAATTACTCTAGGCGCTTCTCCTTCTATAATCGATAATATTCCCTCTATCATTAAATACTTTTGCTTTGCTTCTATTTGAGATTTTCTTTTTAATTTATTGGCAAATGGATGCCATAATACATATCCAGTAAAAATCCCCATTAATGTCGCTACAAAGGCTGCACTGATTGCATGTCCTAAGCCTTCTGCATCGTCCATAAATCCTAAGGCTGCTATCAACCCAATAACTGCTCCAAGTACTCCTAATGTTGGTGCATACATTCCAGCCTGTGTAAAAATAAGCGCTCCTGCTTGATGTCTCTCTTCCATCGCTTCAATCTCTTCTGATAAAACATCGCGAATATACTCAGCACTTTGACCATCAACAGATAAAGATAAACCATTTCGTAAAAAAGGATCCTCCACTTCATTCGTTTTTGCTTCTAGTGCTAATAAACCTTCTTTCCGTGCAAGCTGCGCCCATTCAGAAAACATACGAATAAGATCGGGGATGTTTTGTTGTTTTTGCTCCTTAAACAAAATCCCGAATAATTTCGGTACCCTCTTTATTTCACTTGTTGGAAAAGCAATAGTAACTGCTGCTGCTGTTCCTAATAAAATAATTAATATTGCTGCGGGATTGACCAATACTGCAGGGTTAACTCCTTTAAAAACCATACCAACGCCAACCGCAATCAACGCAAGTATTATCCCTATAAGAGACGTTTTATCCATTCAATTCACCTATCTTACTTCATAATATTTCCTCAAGCTGTTGAAAAACGTTCGCTCTCTTCGTCACTCCCCGTTTTTTGCGGTGCTCATTACCAGGTAAAAGTGGAGGAACGACTAAATACGCAACGTCCTGTTGCAACGTCGTTCTGACCAACTTCCTGTTAGCCGCCGCTCCTCAAAAAGGGTCATTCCTCGATAGACAAACGTTTTCAATCAGCCTGAAAGTTTGCAGTCTTACTTTTTCGATACTCTGCTGTATATTGTCAACACTCTTAATCCTCTACTCTATACTTCGACATTTCTTGTCATTTTTTTAGGGAATTTTTCTTTTATTTTTAGAAAATCCTTATTTTGTCACAAATTCTAAAACAAAAAGGCTCTTTTCGATAGATTGTTGTTATTAAACCCGCAGCCTGAATACACTTCGCTTTCCGCTGACGAGTGCCGAGCCTCCTCGTCGCTATGCTCCTGCACAAGTCTCGTCTTTCTCGCTTTTCCCGCAGGAGTCTACGTGTATTCAGGCTGCTCAGTGCTTCAACCATGTTTATTGTTTTATTCAAAAACAACAAACTTTTAGAAAACAGTCAACAAAAAAGACGACATTTTACAACATCCTCTTGAAGTTAAACATTTATTTGTCACTTTTCCCATAGTTTACTTTCTATTTTTTGCTGAAATTTTTTAAACGAAGCGGAATGTGAAGTGCCTCTCTTTTCTCTCATCATTTTATTAAATCGCAATAATTTTTCATTGTATTTTTTTTGCAGTTCTTCTTTTTCTTTATCACAGCATGTTTTTAATAAATCCTCGATTGTTAATAATTCCTGCTTTAGCTGATTTTCTTCTGGACTGAATCCGGCATTCTTTAAAACACGATAAGCCATTCGAAGTTCTTCAGGAACTGCAGCCAAGTCATCTTTAGGCAAAGTTTTTCCAAAACCAGGCAAATTGTTAAATTCTCCATTTTTATACGCTTTTTTTATTTTTTCTTCTGAAATGAGCGAGGAAAAATCCATAATAGACCTCCTAAATCTTTTCTTCATCTTACCAAAAAAAGGTGCGTGTATACAGTAACTTATTCTATGCTTCTTTTTAAGTGAGTATAGAAATGCAGCTTTTATCAGACAATAAAAAAGTCAAAGAAAAGGAGGAAAAAATAATGGCTCGCGGTAAACATTTTGAACATAAGAAAAAGCATCATCCAGGTCCTTTTCCTGAAAATACTCGTATGAGTACACATGTTAAAGATGCACCAGAAGATGAGGAATTTATTGTTACGCAGGAGGCTTTTAAGAATCGGGTGGAGGAGGAAGAGTAATTTCTTCCTCTTTTCCAGACTCGTGACAATCGTTTGCTTTCTTCGTTGCTCTCCTTCCTAAAATGATTATTTATCTAATTTAAATCCTTTTAATAAATCTGCAAATGCATTATTAATTGGTTCAGCTTCTTTTTCTTGCTGCTTCATATACTTCTGTACAGTACGTTTATCTACTTTTCCACCAGATTCTTTTTTACGTCTTGCTTCAAAAGCAGACATTTTTTCTCGATATCCACATTTGCATGCGAAGATTTGACCTGTGCCTTCACCACGAAGTTCCATTTTCTTTTTACATTGAGGACAGCGTGCGTTGGTTACGCGTGCTACGTTCTTTCTATGACCACATTCACGATCTTGGCAGACAAGCATCTTGCCTTTTTTGCCGTTTACTTCAAGCATTGGCTTTCCACAGTCAGGGCAAGACTTTGTTGAGATATTGTCGTGTTTATATTTTTTATTGCTTGCTTTAATTTCTGCGACAATTTCTTTTGTATGTTCTTTCATTTCATTAATGAATACATCTTTTTTTAGTTTCCCTTTAGCTATCAGCTCAAGCTTTTGTTCCCACTCAGCCGTTGTAGCTGGCGATTTTAATTCTACTGGTACTAAATCTAGTAGTTGGCGACCTTTAGAAGTGATATAGATTTCTTTTCCACCACGTTTTTCAATTAGAAATGAATTGAATAATTTATCAATAATATCGGCCCGAGTTGCCACAGTACCAAGTCCACCAGCTGATTTTAACGTATCTACAAGCTTCTTATCGTTTGTTTCCAAGTACTTTGTAGGGTTTTCCATTGCTGATAGTAAAGTAGCCTCTGTAAAACGTGCAGGCGGCTTTGTTTGTCCTGATGTTTGAGCGATTAACTTTGTTTTTAATACATCCCCTTTTTCAAGACGAGGTAATAACTGCTCTTTTACATCATCCGTTGATTCTTCCTCATCGAAACGGTTTTCATATACTTCTTTCCACCCAGCGTTAATTACCGTTTTTCCTTTGGCAATAAATTTTTCATCATTGATTTTTGCTTGTACTGTTAACTGCTCGTATTCAAAAGCAGGAAATAATACAGCTAAGAAACGTTTTACGACAAGGTCATATATTTTGCGTTCTTTATCTGTAAATGCTGAGAAATTCACATAACCTTCAGTTGGAATGATAGCATGGTGATCACTTACCTTGCTATCATCTACAAAAGCTTTCGTTGCTTTAATTGGCTTTTTTAAAACTTTATTAGCGAGTAAACGATATTCCCCTGCACCACACGCTTTTAAACGCTCTGGAAGCGTACTAACAATGTCTGAAGATAGAAAACGCGAGTCTGTACGAGGATATGTTAACACTTTATGTTGCTCGTACAGTTTTTGCATAATATTTAATGTTTCTTTAGCTGAATAACCAAAGATTTTATTGGCATCACGCTGCAACTCTGTTAAATCATATAGAGCAGGTGAGAATGTTTTCTTTGCTTTACGGTCAATGGAAACAACCGTCGCATCTTTACGTCCCAGTGATTGAACGACTGAATCGATTTTTTCTTTATTAAAGCTGCGACTATTGCCATTCGCATCTTGCCAAGTTAATTTAAGTCCATCTGTTTGCGCTTCAATGCCATAATACGTTTGAGGTTTGAAATTCTTAATTTCCTCTTCACGTGCTGCAACCATTGCAACTGTTGGTGTTTGCACACGCCCACAGTTTAATTGTGCGTTGAATTTTGTTGTTAAGGCACGAGTTGCATTTAAACCGATATACCAGTCTGCCTCTGAACGTGCTACTGCTGAAGCATATAAGTTTTCATAAGCTTTACCAGGCTTTAAGTTATTGAAACCATCTTTAATCGCTTTATCTGTTACAGAGGAAATCCACAAACGTTTGATAGGCTTATGAACTTTTGCTTTATCAATAATCCAGCGTGCAACTAATTCGCCTTCTCTGCCTGCATCTGTAGCCACGATTATTTCATTCACGTCACTGCGATTTAACTGTGCTTTTACAGCATGAAACTGCTTTCCGGTTTGTTTCATGATAACTAATTTCATGCGGTCTGGAAGCATAGGGAGATCTTCTAGGTTCCATGATTTATATTTATTATCATATACCTCAGGGTCTGCTAAAGTGACTAAATGCCCCAGTGCCCAGGTAACGATATATTTGTTTCCTTCTAAAAATCCATTTCCCTTCTTTGTACACTTCAATACATTTGCGATATCGCGTGCAACGGAAGGCTTCTCAGCAATTACTACAATTTTTGTCATTTGTTCGAACTCCTTTACTACTATATACCGTCTAATATACCATAGTTTGAAAGCAGAAATTATTTATACATTTCTAATTACAAAAGACGAAGGATTTGGAACAAGTCTCTGTGATTTATGGAAGACTAAATTTAAAGAGAGCAGAATGTGATATTCACTCTGCTCTATTTTTCATAAATTTTTTTAATAAACTCTCTAATTGTAATTCTTTTGTGCTTTTTACATGCCAATCTGCTTTTTGTAAATAGTCTTCTTCGCCAACTCCAACGGAAAACATCGGTGTTTGCATAATTCCACTTAATCCTGCTTCACCGTCTTCAATTGCAGCACAGTTTTTATACTCAACATCCAAAAGATCAGCCGCTGTTAAAAATATTTCTGGATCTGGTTTGCCTTTTTTTAATGAATGTGGGTCTACAATACATGTAAACCAATCACGTACACCAAACTTTTCTAATAAAAACGGCGCATTGGAACTGGACGATGCAATCGCCAACTTTATTCCGTTTGCTTTTAACTCCGAAAGAAAATCCTTCATTCCTGGAAGCATTTGCTCTTCAGTAAAGTCAGCAATCATCTCTTTATAGTAGTCACTTTTTTTATTTCCCAATAATATTTTTTCTTCATCGGACAATGATACATTACTTCTTGAGACAAGCTCCTCGATTAACACTGTTCGTGGAATTCCTTGAAAACGCAAATTATCTTCTATAGAAAAAGGAACGTTTAATTCCTCTGCAATTCTTTTTGTTGCCTCATAATAAAGGGAAACCGTGTCGGCAATAACACCATCAAAATCAAAAATAACCGCTTCTAATACTTTAGTCATGTTAGCCTCCTATAATTATTGCTTTTTTTATTATAGCCTATTAGTTTATTTCTGCCTGTAAAAAAGATACAATAATAAGGAATACTGCACCGATTGTATAAATACATACACTTAAAAGGCAAAGGAGCGTAAAAAAATGAGTACATTCCAACAAAATCTAGAAAAATATGCAGAGCTTGCTGTAAAGGTTGGCGTCAATATTCAAAAAGATCAAACGCTTGTTATTAACACGACGATTGAAGCAGCAGAATTTGTACGCATTATTGTAAAAAAGGCTTATGAAGCAGGCGCAGAGAATGTTGTGGTGAACTGGACAGATGATGTGGTTACGAGAACAAAATATGAACTAGCACCAGCAGAGGCATTTTTAGAATTTCCAAAATGGCGAGCGAAAGAAACGGAAGAGTTGGCGGAAAATGGCGCTGCATTTATGTCTGTATTATCTTCAAGCCCTGACTTATTAAAAGGGATTTCTTCTGAAAAAATCAGCAACTTTCAAAAAGCTTCTGGCAAAGCATTAACAACATTCCGCAAGTATATTCAATCAGACAAAGTCAGCTGGACCGTTATTGGAGCTGCTTCTAAAGCATGGGCAGACAAAGTATTCCCAGATGCACCAACCGAAAAACGAGTGGAATTACTATGGGATGCTATTTTTAAAGCTTCACGTGTAGATAGTGAAAATCCCGTGGATGCATGGTTAAAGCATGACGAAACATTACATAAAAAAGTGGATTACTTAAATAAAAAAGCATATAAGAAGCTTCACTATCGTGCACCTGGAACAGATTTAACGATTGAACTTCCAGAAAAACATTTATGGTGTGGTGCAGGAAGCATCAACGAAAAAGGTTTGGAATTTATGGCGAATATGCCAACAGAGGAAGTCTTTACTGTTCCTTATAAAACAGGCGTTAATGGTACTGTCTCTAGTACAAAACCATTAAGCTACGGCGGCAATATTATTGATCATTTTACTGTTACCTTTAAAGATGGGCGTATTGTGGATGTAAAAGCAAAGGAAGGAGAAGAAATTCTTCGTCAATTAGTTGAAACAGATGAAGGTTCACATTATTTAGGGGAAGTTGCCCTTGTACCTCACCGTTCTCCTATTTCACAATCAAATATACTGTATTATAATACATTGTTTGACGAAAATGCTTCTAATCATTTAGCCATTGGAAGTGCTTATGCTTTTTGCATTGAAGGCGGCAAACAAATGTCGAGTGAGGAACTAGCGGAACATGGATTAAATGAAAGCATCACACATGTAGATTTTATGATTGGTTCCAATCAAATGGATATCGACGGCATTACCGCTGATGGAAGTATTGAACCTATTTTCAGGAATGGGGATTGGGCGTTTTAATAAAATCACATGCGGCAACTACTGAACAAGTTAAAAATTGGATGTGATTATTAAATGATGTTATTTAACGTTTTGGTCATTACATTAACTCTTAAATCAAGGGTTCAAATATTTATTTCCAACCTACACTAATGAACAATTTACTTCTTCTTAATAAAATACACAAATCCCGAGATAATTATTTATCATCGGGATTTTTTTCTAATATATATCTTAAGGTTTCATCTAGTAAAAAGAATACACATGCAATTCCTAAAGAATAAAAAGTCAAAAACCATAAAAATATAATTGGTGCTATCCCCAAAATCAAATGAAAAGCAAAAGAAAAAAATAATCTTGCTTTTCCGATTTTTTTGGTAATGATTTCCACCAACAAAGAGCCAGGTAGACCGTATAATGTAATAGCAATACCTACATATAACATTGAAATAAAAATATTACTAAAAAAATTACTTTTATCAGCCAAAAAGGAACTTGGTGGTGTAAAAATTGCAATAAAAAAGCTGGAAATAACAAATGTAATACATGCTGTTAAGATCTTTCTCTTTATCATATAATAATCTCCTTGAAATAGTGAATCAAAAAGAATATTCCATTATAAACATCAAATATGTAGGCTGTTTTCTCTAAGTTTGTTGTTATTTAAGTAAAAAAAGGGGAGAAGAAGTACTTAGCAGACTGAATACACGTAGACTCCTGTGGGAATGCGAGAAAGACGAGACCCAAACAGGAGCGTATGGGAAGGCACTGAAAAAAGTGTTTTATTAGATATAATTATAGGTGAAACACTTAAATTTATTAGGGTGAAAATGGTATAGAGAGTTTGAAAACGACCATCATTTTGGTTAGGAGAGGCGTCCGCACGACTCCTGTGGGATTAGCGAGACAGGCGAGACCCTGCAGGAGCATAGCGACGAAGCGGCTCGACGCTCGCCCCACGGAAAGCGTGTGGTAAGCCTCGGAAAACCGAACGAAAACCTCTGCGTTGCTTGGATTGTCACTACCTATATATTATAGCATTTACTTTTTCAGTGGCCTCGCTTATGCGACGAGGAGGCTCGACGCTCGCTAAACGGACGAAGTGTATTCAGGCTGCGAGTTTAAAAGCGACAATCTTTACGAAAACAGCCTTTATCAACCATATTACCTTTTACTTAATTCCAATGTTTGAATGATTTGAGCATTGTTGACCAATATTTTAAGCTCGTAGTTGCCTGCATGATAGATGGCAACTGCTTCATTTTTCTTCTTGTTAACGAAGTATGCATCCGGTTCTCCCAGCATTTCCTTTACGTTTTCCAATGTTCCTTTTAGACGGATTCCTGGAATAGAAATTGCTGATACTTGCTCATTTTTTTTATTGTAATAATAGGTTACTTCAGGAAAAACCAACGTAATGACATCTTTTTTCACTTCTTCTTTTATAAAATGTTCATTCGATGTTTTGATCTCATTACTATTTGTTCCAATTGGATATTGACTTCCTATTAACATTCCCTCACTTGCTTTCCTAATAACAGAAGAGGTAATAGCTAAGTTTTTAAACGGATAATAGTACATCTCGTCCATCAGCCAATTTTCTACTATTCCTTTCTCTTGAACGGAAGTAACGTCCAACGGCTCTAATTTCAATTGTTTAGGATCAAGCGTCCATGTGGTAAACTCAAATGTTTTTTCATCTATTTTGTTGATTGTTTGTAAATAATTTTGTTGAATATTTTTTATCTTATTATCATAAATAGGAACTGCCTCATTCGTTAGAAATGATAATTCCCCGTTTTTTATCGTGTACAAATACGCCTTTGTTTCATCTTTGGCTGCTTGCTGAAAAATGGCTGCGATCGTATGCTTATTCACATAATATGTACTTTTGTTTTTATTCATTAAATTAAAAACGAAAGGCTCCTTCATCCCAGCAGCTTGTTTAAAAGCAAAGGGACCATTTTTTTCATTTGCTAAATAAAAAGAAAAATCCCCTTCGATAATTGGATCATCTACTTTACCAAATGTATTATTTTCTTTTAAAGTGTATTGTTTCTCTTCTTCACCAACTAAATAAGCTTCATACTCTTCATTTCCTTCTCTTATATTCCATTCATAAAGAGCTTTTTCTTTTACTTGAGACAGTTCCTTTTTTTCTTCTGTTTGTTTGCTATCGCTAATAGTTTCTAAATTTTGGTTCTTCTCATTTATTCTGATCACTGTCACGATGATTACAGCTAGACATATTAACACTAAAAAAATATATTGATAAGGTTTCATACTATTCTCCTGATTATTTCACGCTTCTAATTATCTTCCAATAGAGATGTTCCAAAATAGAGGAACGCTGTCGAATCTCTTCGCTTTGATTATCCTCCTTTTTGAATACGCTCTAATAATATTAACAAAAGGAGCTACGTTCTACAAAGCAAGCTTTTTCCAAATGCTCTTGCATCACCCGTTATTTCACCATCCAGAAGTGAAGGAAATGATCATTTTCTCCTAATTTCATCCCTTTTACTTGCCCTGCTACATTTTTAAAGGGTAGAATTTATGTATATTTTATATTAAGACTGTTTTTGTTTTTTACATAAAAAACATTTGGAAAAGTGTTTCTTAGCAGACTGAATACACGTAGACTCCTGTGGGAATGCGAGAAAGACGAGACCCCGCAGGAGCGTATGCGACGAGGAGGCTTGGCGCTCGCACTCGGAAAACGAAGTGTATTCAGGCTGCGCGTTTAAAAGCAACAATCTATACGAAAACAGCCTATATTAATTAATATTCTTTTTTTATCTTTATCCGGATGGGTTTACTATTTTTTTTACTATTGTTACTATATAAATCAATAAATCTATGTAGCCAAGAATGAAGGAGGTCAGCATTATGTGGAAAGAATTTAAACAATTTGCCATGAAAGGAAATGTAGTCGATTTAGCTGTTGGGGTCATCATTGGCACTGCCTTCAGCAAAATTGTCAGTTCCTTAGTAAAAGATGTTATCATGCCGATCATTGGCATAATCATCGGAGGACTAGATTTTACTACTCTATCCATCACCTATAAAAAAGCAAACATTCTTTATGGACAATTTATTCAAACCGTATTTGACTTCTTTATTATCGCGTTTTCTATTTTTATGGTCATAAAAGTGATCAATAAATTTAAGAAAAAAGAAGAAATCAAAGAAGAAGTAAAAAAAGCAGATGCTAAAGAAGAGCTGTTAATGGAAATTCGCGATTTATTAAAAGGTGAGGTTGTCAGAGAAAAATAATGAAACTTTTATTATTTTTCAACGTAAATATTAGAAAGTAACCAAAATGGAGGAAAGAACATGTACGCATATAGTACAAGAAATGAACAGATGCCGGCTGTATTAAGAGCTTTTGCCGTTTCATTAGGGATTGCCTTTGTTGGAACAATGGTTGGTAATTATATACCCGCATCGTTGTTTTTACCGTTAGCAATTTTAGAAGTTGTATTGCTTATTATTGCTTTCTTTTTAAGAAAAGGAAAATCTTTATCGTATGGCTTTTTATATTCCTTTACGTTTATTTCAGGGATTACGACATACCCAATTGTAGCGCATTATGTTTCTACAATAGGTGCAAATATCGTGATAATGGCATTTGGAACGACAACAGTTATTTTTGCCGGATTAGCGGTTTATGCAACAACGACAAAACGCGATTTTTCCTTTTTAGGCGGCATGCTGATGGCAGCCTTGCTTGCTTTAGTTGCCATTTCGATTTTTCATATGATTTGGCCATTAAATTCAACAGCCCTGCTCGCTTATTCCTTTATTGGCGTATTAGTATTTAGCGGCTATGTTATCTTTGATTTTAACCGCATGAAGCATCACGGCATTTCAGCAGAACAAGTACCATTAATGGCATTAAATTTATACCTTAATTTTATTAACCTATTTGTCAGCATTCTTCGTATTTTTGGTATTTTATCAAACAAGGATTAATGATGATAAAAAGCTGCTTCATGTGAGGCAGCTTTTTATTTTATTCAATCGATTGATAAGCCTGTAGGAATAAACGAATTCCTTCTTTAATCTCTTGCTCGTTTAAAAAAGAATAGCTTAATCGTATATAAGGGATATTGTTTTCTAACGGATCGCAAATTTTCCCGGGAACAAATGATATCGATTTTTCCAAAGCTTTCTGTTTCAATTGTTCTATTTCTATTCCATCGGGTAGCTTCACCCACAAATTTAATCCCCCAATTGGGCTGTCCCAATGAAACTTTTCAGCGGATAATTCTTTTTCCATCGTTTCCTTTCGTAATTGCAAGGCAATGCGCAGCTTTTCCATATGCAAATGCACTCTTTCTGATGTTAAATAATAAAGAAATGCCTTTTGATTTAACAATGGTGTTCCATTGTCTGCTAATGCTTTTCCTTTTACTAGCCATTTCATAATAACTGGATGGGCCAAAAGGGCACAAATTCTTAATCCAGGAGCTATATATTTACTAAAGCTTCGTAAATATATAACATATCCCCCAGTGTCATACGAAAATATAGGTCTGGGTGGTGTTTGCTGAAAATAAATTTCGTGAAAAGAATCATCTTCTACCATAATGCATTGATATTTTTCAGCAAGCTCCGCTAGTAGCTTCCGCTGTTCTATCGGGATTGTATATCCAGTTGGATTATGGAATGTTGGATTCATATAAAATAATTTCGGTTTATATTTTTTCATCAGCATCTCCACTTTTTCTAACGAAAAGCCGCCCTGCGTCATTTCAACTGGTAAAAGCTTCGCCCCTCTATTTAAAAAAATATCAACGGCTGCACTATAAGTTGGACTTTCTATTAATACATAATCATGAGATTGTACAAATACTTTTGCAATAATATCAATTCCCTGCTGTGCACCAGTTGTAATCATTATCGACTCTTCTTGAATATCGATGCCATCATTACGATAAAGATAGGCAGCCATTCCTTTTATTAATTCTCTGTCCCCCTTAACTGGAGCGTACGTTCCTAATAAATGGGGATAACGGTCAAAAATTTCTTTTACATGCTGTGACAAATATCGATTTGGCAATAATTTCGGATCAATCAGAGAAGTTGAAAACATATAATTTACAGCTTCACTATGTATTTCTGACAACCTGCTATTCTGCACATAAGAATATACTTTCGGCTGATTAAAATGATTTTCCCCTTCCTCTTTATGCAAAATAGGACTTTTCACAAAGTACCCTGTTTTATCCCTCACATAAACATATTCCTTTTCCTTTAATAACTGGAATGCTTTTAATACGGTTAAGCGATTTACCCCTAATAATTCTGCCAGCTCTCGAACGGATGGAAGCTTACTGCCTGCATGCCACTCCCCATTTTTTATTCGAAGGACAACATAATCATACACTTGATGATACAGAGGAGTTTTTGTTGAATTTGCCATGTTTCCCCACCTCCTATTATTATTATCCCTTTAATCCTAGCTCATCTGGTCTACTACTGATCATCTGGTCTATTTATTGTAACGTACTATAACTATTAGATGTTGTTCAAAAAGTCTGGGAACACAAGCTTGTGAATTTTTTGTTCTTATTGTCCTACTTTTTGAACACTTACGTATAGGAGGGATTTCTATGATTGTTTTTTTGTATAGTGTAATGTGTTTTATTTTTGGCACGACTTTTTTAGCAATAAAAGTAGGTATTGACGCTGGGTTTCCCCCATTCTTATCTGCTGGTATACGATTTTTATTAGCCGGCAGTATCATCTTTTGTTATTTTTCTTTTAAAAACCGTAATATTTTGCGTTTATTATTGTGTAAAGAGTTAATTATAACCGGATTTTCTTTAACCTTTATCACTTTTGCTTCTCTTTATTGGGCGGAGCAATATGTAACATCAGGGATTGCAGCGATTCTTTCAGCTACTGGTCCTATGTTAATTATCGTTCTTCAAAGCATCTTTTTGAAAAAACAGACAACAAAAATAAGTATACTTGGTATTTCTATCGGATTTATTGGTGTATTATTTTTATTTTTGCCAGGGTTATCAATTGATGTAAGTACAAAGTGGATTTTTGGATGCGGGATTATTCTATTAGGGGAAATTGGATATGCTGCTGGAACCATCTATTCCAGCAAAGTGATAGCAACATTTCAATCACAATCACCTATTGTGCTAAATGCTGTGCAGATGATTTATGGAGGTTTATTCTTACTCCTAATAGCTGTTTTTACAATGGAAAGCATACCATCGCTTAAAGCAGAAGGGATTATTTCTGTTATCTATTTAACAGTTGCTGGCTCAATGTTGGGACATACTATTTATTACTATCTTGTTGCGAAAACGAATACCTTTATTCCATCCACTTGGCTATATGTATCGCCAGTTATTGCTTTAACGATTGGACGTTTTTTTTATAATGAATATTTTCATCCAATTATGCTGATAGGCGCTTTCTTTATTATTTCCAGTTTAGTGCTTATTAACTTGTCTAAAATTACTGGCTACTTGACCGAAAAAAAAATATTATCTGCGAAATAAATCGATACTTGGTTTGCTGCTTAGCAAATTTAGACAATTATTTTCTAGGAAATTAAAAATCTTATCATTTCCTAGAAAATAATTTGTATTTCGACAGCATTCTTCTGCAGCATATTCTAGATTATCTTTTTTGTATATTATAATTGCTCGCTAGTTCTTCTGTTTCTTTTCTTCTTTTCTTGCGCATTTCAGCCCTTCTTTTGGCTGATTCATACAAGCGGATTTCTTCCTCTGTTTCAGGAATAACCTTTGGAACTGCTGTTGGTTTTCCATTCTTATCAATAGCCACCATTGTTAAAAAAGATAATGCGCATAAATGACATTCTCCTGTTAATAAATCTTCAGCCGTAATCTTCACAAAAACTTCCATTGAAGATGTCCCTGTATATGTAACAAAGGCTTCTAAACAGACAGAATTCCCTTCATGAATCGGATGCAGAAAATCGACAGAATCCGTAGAGGCAGTTACAATGCTTTTTCTTGCGTGGCGCATTGCAGCAATTGCTGCCGTATCATCAATATACGCCATCAGCTTTCCGCCAAATAATGTCCCATACGTATTCGTATCAGTAGGAAACACAATACTAGTTTTAGTTACAAATGACTCATTGCATTTTTTCGACTGCGTCATAGTTCCTCCTTAGATAGGATAATGGAGTTATCTTTCTTATTTTATTATCAGAATAGGTATGTCTTGAGTTGGACAACTGTCTAGCTTCGACGTACAGGATGTACTAGTGCCGATGTCGCCACAGGACGTGGCGTTCTTAATCGGCCAGCGCCTAGCCCTTATGAAAAATAACCCTTTGCCTCTAAAAGTAAAAAGCACTTTTTGAGTCAAATGAACATTTTTCTTCAGGGCTAATCAAGGCGCTTCTGCTTTTCTTATTGTTCCAAATATTCAATAGTACATACTTTGCTCCATTATATGTTAAGAAGGGAAGAAGCGTCTATCATGTACGGAGTTCAAATTATCAAAAACACAATTTATTTTTTTACATATATACTAATTTACTTGCCATTTTTGGCTTTAATTTATCTTTTGCCCGCTTCATTCTTGTTTTGACTGTTGATAGCGGCGTCTTTGTTTTATTGCTAATTTCTATTAATGTTTGATGATGATAATAAAATAACATAAGTGGCTCCGAATACATTTTTGGTAATTCATCTAATGTATCCATCATTTCTTCTTTTGCGCATTTTTCCATCATCTCTTCTTCTGGAGGCATCGAAACAGATGTATCGCGAGCATACATATAAACTGATTCTTCCCAAAACTTTTTCGCTTTTTTCTCTTTTCTCCAATAATCTCTGCATTTATTTATGGCAATTTTATATAACCAACTTTTCACTTTTTCATATTCTTCAAATGAAGGAAAGGCAATATAAGCAGAAATTAATACTTCTTGGTAAAGATCCTCTGCTAATTCTTTATGTTTTACTAACTTAAAAATATAATGAAAAATGGATTTTCCATATTCTTTGATGGCCGTTTCAAAATTATCTATTTTTATTGGTTCATTCTTTATTAGAGGCTCCATCCTTCTCCTCCTTCCCTTGATTTCAAGTCTATATTTAATAAACGTACGGCACGAATAGAACCCCTACACTTTTAAAAAAGTTTTTTCGAAAATATTACTTTACTGCACTCGATTAACAGGACTTAGCCAAATAGAAAATCCGATTTTTTTGCAAATCGTCAAATAATGCAATAAGGCTAAAATGACAGCACCTAAATTCATGCCAATTGCTATTCCTCCCATTTGCAGTTGACTTAAAGATCCAAGATAATAAATAGCCGTATAAGAAATAGCCGTAGACCAAATCGTATGAAACACTGCATCTTTTAATAAACCAAAACCGATTAAATACGCCTGCATCGGAATGATAAAATAATGCAATAAAAAATATGGCCATAGCAGCTGCACAATAACAGCAGCTTTAGATGAATGGAAAAAAGTAAAAGTCAACGGCTCTGCGTAAAAATAAAAGATACTTACAGCTATCACACCATAAATAATCGTAATAAGCATAACCTGCTGCAGCAGCTTCTGCAGCGTATGATAGTTATTATTTGCATATGCTTTCGAAACGGTTGGGATAAGCATCGTCATAAAGGAATGAGCAATAAAAGAAGGGAAAAAGCCAATTGTTAACGCAATTCCTGCAAGCATTCCAAATTGTTCTGTTGCGTTGGCAGCCGAAATGCCTGATGCAACAAGTGCCCCTTTTATTAAAAAAGGCTGAATGGCATGTGTGAACGCATGAAATATCCGCAGTCCTGTTGTTGGTACAGATACGGAAAGCAGATCCTTCCAAATTACTTTGCTGCTTAATACTTCATTTTCCCCCTTTTTTATTCGCTGATATTGAATATAAAACATATGCATTAAATAAAGAAAAACAACGATATCACTGCCGACAATAGTGCAAAAAGCAATTAATACAGAGGTGTCTAAATCAAAAGAAAACCATTGAAATAAAAATACGAGCATCCCTAACTGCACAATCTTCCGTAAAAAATTAGAAACAGCAATTTTCCCCATTTGCTGCTTCCCCATAAAAAAACCTCTTGCAATACTAGTGAAGGAAATGATCGGAAGCATTACTAAAACGAGCCATCTTAAAATAGGATGATAGGACTGAAAGATAGGAATGAGCGGAATGACGAAGGCGGCGATGATTGTTAAGATAATTGTAAAAATGATCGTCCATTTAATAACTTGCTGCAGCATACTTTGATGATATTTTGCGTCTTTTTCCGCAATAAACTTTGAAATAGAAACTGGCATCTCAAAACTTGCCAATAAAACGATCAAAAAAATCGTTGGCAAAACGGTCATAAATAAACCTAGTCCTTTTTCCCCTAACTCTCTTGCCATCACCATATTAATTAAAAATTCAATGCACTCACCAAAAAACGCGGTTACAATCAATAAAAAAGTTCCTTTATAAAATGAACTCATCGATCTCTCCTTTAATCTATCCCTTTTTCACATATGCATTTGTAAAAAGAGAGAAGTTATTCATTCGCTTTTTACAATATATATGAGACAAGTTCAAAAAATATTTTTATATTTTTTGAACAAGCTTTTTTAGATAGATAAGGAGGATCTTTCTTAATCAAACGTTTGATTAAGGTCCGGGAGGCGTCGGTTTTTCTACTTTTTAATAATGAAATTTAAGCAATCTTTATATGTAACTATTTTGAACGGATTAAATAACGCAGCTTGAAATTTATTCAACAAGGGAATGCTTAAAAGCATAAATAACTGCTTGCGTTCTATCTTGTACATGAAGCTTGCTTAAAATATTGCTTACATGCGTTTTTACTGTTTTAATGGCAATAAATAAGATGTCCGCAATTTCCTGATTGCTTTTTCCCTCTGCCATTAATAATAAGATTTCCATTTCCCTTGCTGTTAACTCTTCATGCGGATACTGCTGCCTTTTTTCCCGCATTTTAATCATCATTTTACCCGTTACTTCCGGCTCTAACACAATTTGACCGTGATAAGTGGCACGAACAGCATTTGCAATTTCACTTGCTTTTGATGTTTTTAGCATATAGCTTGTAGCTCCTGCTTCAAGTGCGGGATACACTTTTTCATCATCTAAAAAGCTTGTTACAATAATTATTTTTGCTTCTGGCCATTCGTTGATAATTTCTCGAGTTGCTTCAATCCCATCCATTTCATCCATCACTAAATCCATTAAAACAATATCAGGACGAAGCTCAAGCGCTAATGATACACCTGTTTTCCCATTGTCTGCTTCCCCAATCACATCGATATCCGGCTGTGCAGAAAGATAGGAAGATACCCCAATCCTTACCATTTCATGATCATCTACAAATAATACCTTTATCAATTATTTTCCCCCCTCATTTGCAGCAACGGCAGCTTTACTTCTAAACGGGTTCCTTTTTGCTTTAAACTAATAATCTTTAATTTCCCGCCTATTTCCGCTGCTCTTTCGTGCATATTTTGCAAACCGTATGAACCGGCTTTGCTGTTTTCCACATCAAATCCAACTCCATCATCAACCACTCTTAAAATAATAAATCCATCTCTTTCGATAAGCTGTACTTCTAAGACCGTTGCTTTAGCATGACGCAGCGTATTGGAAACCGATTCTTGTAAAATGCGAAATAAGTGGTCTTCTATGCCTTTATCTAAATTAATATCCTCTAATCTCCACGATATTTCGATCGTGACCTTTTGCAGCAATTCCGTTAATAACTCAATAACTCCTTCTTTTAATGTTTTCCCTTTTAATGCAACTGGCCTTAAATGAAGTAATAAAGCCCTCATTTCCAATTGGGATTGATGAATCGTTTCTTCGACTAATTTTAATTGTTTCGTTTCCCGATCATCAGATAATGGCCTTCGTTCATTTATGGCCGACAATAACATAGAAGCTGCAAATAATTGCTGACTAACTGAATCATGCAATTCTCTTGCCAATCGATTTCTCTCTTCCGCAATGACATTCTGGACTCTTATTTCTTGATCCTCGGCATGTTCAATTACTAGTTTTTGTGATAATTTTGTTTGTTCTATTAACTGATCTTGTAATTTCTTCAACTTTTTTGCGATCGTATTTATCTCTACATAGTAAGATTGATTTAATAATAGAGACCTCTCCTCATTGTCGAATAACTCCTCTAAATCGGAAATTTGCTTTCTCCATCCGTACCCTGATAAGAGTCCAAAGAAAATCCCAATCGTGATAGCCACACTAATTAAATACAGCAGAAATGGAACCTCCATTAATTCTTTATCCCATAATTCCATCCAATTATTTGGCGGAAACACCATTACATAACTGATGCTGAAAAAAAGAAAAAAAACAATTGCCGCACACACGCCCCAAAGTATTTGCCTTTGAACAATGCTCATATTCTTTTCACCTCTAAACTGCCAACGATACAGCTGGTGAATATCTTAACTCGAGTTTCAGCTAAATCAAAGGCTGCATTCCGCAGCTGAGTATTTCGGTTCAGAACATTATTTTCTTGCTCACCAAATATGTCATATGATCCAAACAAGACAGAATGATTGATGCTTACGTCCATATCATAAGGTACGTGCACCTTCACATTGCCAATCAGATTACGAATGAAAATAACTGTTTCTCCCTTAGGCAAAACCGTATAGCTTAAATCGATGATCGTATCGGCAACGCCTACTTGAATATTAACATCATTCCATTCATACACATGATCTGGTGTTTCATTTCGTTGAAAAAAAGTATTTTGAAACATTGGTTTCTTCTTATACAAATCTTCTTTTGTCTCTGTTTCGTTCTTGTCTAGAATAATCGGTTTTATGACTTCTATATCTTTTTTCTTTTGCACAAGCTGGATAAAATAATAAAAGACAATGCTTACTAAGATGAATTTAACCGTCACCATATGCAAAACACTCATAAGCAAGATAAAAAATCCAATCCAAAAAATAACTTTTCGGATTTTCCATTTACTCTGTTTGGCAAAATACATCATTCCTATCGAAACTAAAAAGGAGAAAATTAATCCCGGATTAAATACAAATACTTCTAATAGAAGTATAAATCCTCCGATGACAATAACCCAATTTGTGTAATCTTTTTTTAATCGATGAAACAATCGATTTCCCCCTTTCTTTCGTTTTCAAATACATGAAATAACTAGAATCTTTCTATCTATTTCATGTATTTGAAAGCACTTATCTTGTAATCTTAAGTAATATTTTTCCATTTTAAAAGGCTACCCTGAAAATAAGCACTGTTAAAAGGGGTTTTCCGAAGCTTATCGCTCGCTTTCCGCGGGGCGAGCGCCGAGCCTCCTCGTCACTTTGCTCCTGCGGGGTCTCGCCTGTCTCGCTAATCCCGCAGGAGTCGAGCGAACGCTTCTCCAAACCAACATAGTGCCAAAATCAACAATGAGCTTTAACATAGCTATTCTAAAAGGCGCAAGAAACTTACGCCTTTTTTGTCTAGCTTCAGCGCTAATCAAGGCGCTTCCGCTTTTCTTAGATTACCATTTTTTTTAAGAAGATAAAGAGTCTTCTTTGCTTTTGTCCATATCTTTTTCTAATTTCGCTATTTTCGCATCAATTGTATTCTGGTAATAAGTTGTATTGATTTTTTGTTCTAATGAATCGATATACTTTTCGATTTCTTCAAAGTTAGATGCTGCTTGATCATTTATGCCTTTTTCATCTAATACTTTATTCATTTTAACATGAGCATGCGTAATATTTTCTTTCCCCATCATTTCTAAGCGGCGAATATTCATGTCCTTTAGCTTATGGGTCATTTCGATATACTTCGTTTCCAATTCTATTAATTGTTTTTCTGTAATTTTTATGGACTCTTTTAAGCGTTGACTGCGTTCTTCATATTGGTTTTTTTCTAATAATGCAAATTGCAGCAATTCTTCTTCTCCTGCTTTTTCGGCAATAGCTGCTTGGTGGTTCCTTTTATTTGCCAGCTCTTCTGCCTGTTGCAGCTCTTTCGTAAATTCCTCTTTTAGCTTGTATTGGCGCTCCACCAATTTTTTTACTTTTTCCGTTTCTTTTTCGCATTCCTTTAAATATTGATTCAGAAGGCTAATTGGATTTTTATTTTCTTTTTTATCCAAAATTTCATTAATATCTGCTGCTACGGAATTTTTTATTCTTTTTAATAAACTAGTCATTGATTGCTCCCTCTTCTCATTAATTTTTGCTCATTTTATATAGATTGTTGTTCATTAACCCGCAGCCTGAATACACTTCGCTTTCCGCGGGCGAGCGTCGAGCCTCCTCGTCGCTATGCTCCTGTGGTGTCTCGCCTTTCTCGCTTTTCCCGCAGGAGTCTACGTGTATTCAGGCTGCTCAGTGCTTCCACAATGTTTATTATTTTATTCAAAAACAACAAACTTTTAGAAAACAGCCTTAATTTTTATTTAATTCTGCCCATTGTTTTTCAAAGTTTGCAAAAGGGTCATTATCTTTTTTGCTTGTTCCTGAAGCATTATTCCATTTTTTAAACACTACGTATAAAATATAAGCTGCTGCTAAACCTAAAATCGCTGGCAAGTGGCTAGCTGTAATGCCTAACATTACAACGCCTGCAATTCCCCATAATACCTTTTCCCATGTAGTGCTGCTTTTCAAAAACTGTTTAAACACAAGGTAAAGAATCGCCCCACTTATCACCAATCCAATTAATGGTCCGAGTTGTGACAATAAAATAATTGCCGCAACAGCTCCTATCAAAAATAATCCAAATTTTTTCATTTGTTTATCGCTCCTTTCTTATCTACTATGTTAGCTCGATTGTTATTTTTTCATAACGTGCTCCAGCTTGATTTTCCTCTAAGACTAAAGGCTTAGAAGATACTACTACCTTCAAAACATGTAAAAAGGGACAAAAAAAAGACCCTTCTGAGGTCTCAAATTGTTAAAATAGTATAATTTACTGATCGAAAACGCTTGCTAAGGAACTTCCTTACCCGACTAGTTTATTATAAATAATCCTAGCTCTAGTAGGTTCATGTGTTCCATGAATAATAGCCCGACCGTCTTGAAACAGCACAACTCGATAATCTTCATACTTGCAAGCAAGTAAATACGGATTAACTACCATATTTTGAACAGTGTCTTTCCATACTTTAGATAGTTGCTTTAAGTCGAGTACGCGGGCTGATCCAGGACGAATATGAATCGCATCCCTGCCGCATAAAACATCCGTTTTTGTCTGACTTTGCAAAGACAAATATGGATATACTGCATTTTTCCCACAAGTTGGACAGTTTTCGTTTTTCAATTTTGCTACATTGATTTCTGACTTTTCCATTTTCCAAATATCGTGGGACCATAATATCGGCTCTACCTTATACCCAGTGATTAGCTGCATTGCCTGCGTCACTTGAAATGCTGCGACTAGCTGGACAATTGGACTAATCACCCCAACCGTATCACACGTTATATTTTGTGAAGGAAGATGGTTTATTAAACAATGTAAACAAGGTGTTTCGTGCGGCTGGATAGAAAAAGTTAATCCATAGCTTGAAACACATGCACCAAAAACAAACGGAATATTATGTTTTACGGCTGCATCATTTAGGATTAATCTTGTTTCAAAATTATCAGTTGCATCAATCATGATTGATACATCTTCTATTAATTCCTCGATATTGTTTACATTAATATCCGTTACGATGCTTTTTACTGTTATTTCGCTATTTAAAGCTGCTAATCTTTTCTGTGCAGCAATTGCTTTCGGTAGTTTATTTTCTGCATCTTCTTCTGTATATAATTGCTGCCTTTGTAAATTGCTCCATTCCACATAATCTCTATCGACAATCGTAATCGTGCCCACACCTGCCCTGACAAGCATCTCTGCCGTTGCAGATCCAAGAGCTCCAGCTCCTAATATAATGGCATGGCTATTTTCGATTTTTTTTTGCCCTTTGTCGCCTAAGAATAACTTTTGTTTTAAATAGCGATTATTCAAGATGTCACCATTCCTGTTGTCGGGCTGCTTGCTACTCCATAGTTTTTCTCTGGGATTCTGCCCGCTTCAAAACCAAGCTGTCCAGATTCGATGGCAAGCTTCATTGCATAAGCCATTTTTACAGGATCTTTTGCAGCAGATACAGCTGTATTTAACAATACCCCATCTGCTCCAAGCTCCATCGCATAGGCTGCATCTTTCGGCGAACCAACCCCAGCGTCAACAATAACCGGCACAGATGACTGCTCAATAATAAATTGTAAATTTAGAGGGTTTAAAATTCCTTTGCCAGAACCAATTGGAGAAGCTCCAGGCATAATCGCATGTACGCCAAGCTGCTCTAAACGTTTGGCAAGCACCACGTCATCAGATGTATATGGCAATACAATAAACCCTTCTTCTAACAGCATTTCCGAAGCCTTTAATGTTTCGACAGGATCAGGTAAAAGCGATTTGTCACATCCGATTACTTCTACTTTTATCATATCGCATAATCCAGAGGCCTTAGCCAATTTCGCAATACGCACAGCTTCTTCTGCTGTCTTCGCTCCTGCTGTGTTTGGCAGAAGGGTATATCGGGATAAATCCAGCTGTTCTAAAAAATTAGGCTGTGATTCTTCAAATATATTCATTCTTCGTACAGCAAAAGTTAAGATTTCAGCACCAGACACATCCACTGCCTTCTTTTGGATTTCAAATGATGGATATTTCCCTGTACCTAACAATAATCTTGATTGAAATTCTTTATCTGCAATTTTTAACATATTCATCCGCCTCCTACAAAATGTATTAGTTCAACCGTATCGCCTTCTGAAAGATTACTAGAAGCATACTGGTCTTTCTCCATAATATCTTTGTTTAACTCGACTACGACAATTCTATTTTGCAATTCATACAATGCAAGCAAATCTGCAATCGTATTCACATCATCAGGCAGCGTTACCGATTTTCCGTTTAACCTTATTGTCACGATTCCACCTCCTTTATATAGATACTTTTTCCTGTCTTCCAACTTTAAAAGCTTCTATCCATTCTTGCTCTACTTGATTACCGACTATCAGATCTTTGATCATCTGACCTGTAGCGGGAGCCATTAAAATTCCATTTCTCTGATGGCCGGTTGCAAAAAATATATTTTCGTCTTCAGGATGACTGCCAATAAAAGGATACCCATCAAACGTCCTTGGTCTTAGTCCGGCCCAGTAAGAATCTATTTTCATTTCTGTTACACTTGGAAGCACCGCTTTTGCTTTGTTCATGATTTCTTCAAGGCCGCCGACAGTTGTTTTTTCATTCCAATCATTCCATTTTTGGGTTGCGCCAATGACGAGCTTATTATTATTTCTAGGTACGATATAATGCTGCTTATAAAAGATCGTATGTTTTAAAGCCATTCCTTCATTTATAACAGCTAAACATTCGCCTTTAACGGGAATAATTTGATTTGATAATCCTAGCTGCTGAAAAAAATAATTGCTCCACGCTCCGCTAGCGACAACAACGAAATTTGCTTCCACCTTTCCTGTTGTTGTGCTGATTTCATAGTGGCTGCTTTGTTTTTTTATGTCTAAAACCTGTGTATATTCAAATATAGATGCGCCAAAATGTTGGGCCGCTTTACTAAATCCATTGCACGCAGATGCCGGTGTAACGTGAACATCCTCTTTTAAATAAGCAGCTCCAAGAATGGAATGGACAACGGGCACCTTATTTATTACTTCTTCCGTTGACATCCACTCGACAGTTGGCAGGGATAAAATCGGCTGCAGCTCTTGTTTGTCTTCTTCTGTAAAGGCTAATTTCATGATGCCGCCTTTTTTCAACTCGATATCTATTCCACAAAGCTCTTTTATTTCATCCGAAAGTGTGTGATAGGAAAGCTGACTGCTTCTTACAAAAGAATATAATTTTTCAAATTCTTTGTATTCTGAATGGGCTCCAAGCATGCCCGCTGCAGCACTTGTAGATTTTCCTCCTACCTTCTCACTTTCAAATACGGCAATATTTATTTTTTCTTTAGCAAGATGATAGGCAATGGAGCACCCTATTATTCCTCCGCCTATGACCACTACATCAAATTTTTGTTTCATATTTTAGACACCTTTCATGAAGTTTCTTCACTGCTTCCAAAGGATTAGACGATGAAAAGATACCTGACATAACCGCAATTCCATCCGCGCCAAAATGATGTAATTGGTCTACTTTTTCCTCTGTAATGCCGCCAATTACATATAACGGAACAGACAATTCCTGTTTCATTTGTTGAATCGATTCAAGGGCAATCGGGGCTTTGCCTTTTTTACTATTTGTTGTAAAACAATGTCCATATAAGACATAATCTGCACCGTCTTTTTGTGCTTTTTTTGCCTCTGTTATCGTATGAACGGATGTCCCGATCACTTTTTCCGGATAAAAATCTTTCACTGCTTTCACCGGCAATCCTGCACCCGGCAAATGAACATTTTCAATATGCAGCAAGGCAGCAACATCTAAACGATCATTAATAACTAGCTTTTTTCTATCTACTCCTCTTTCTAATAATCGTAAACATAGCGTATACACTTCTTGAACCGGTTTTGTTTTTTCCCTAACATGGATAAAATCTACAAAATTATGAATATTCGAAATAATATCCTCGAGATCATTTACAGATTTCTGGCCGTCTGTAACAGCAAGAAGATTCACTGAAAATCCCTTCTTTCTCTATTTGAAATGCTGTTTTCGTATAGATTGTTGCTTTTAAACTCGCAGCCTGAATACACTTCGCTTTCCGTGGACGAGCGTCGAGCCTCCTCGTCGCATACGCTCCTGTGGGGTCTCGTCTTTCTCGCATTCACACAGGAGTCTACGTGTATTCAGGCTGCTTAGTACTTCTTCTCCCATTTTTCATGTAAAAAACAACAAACTTTGAGAAAACAGCCCTTTGAAATTACGTGAAGGTTGTTAACAACGTCAAAAAACCACTTTTCTACAAAGAAAAGTGGTTTAAAATATGCATCAAAATAGCCTATATAAAATATATAAGCATACAATACAATTCTCCACTTTCCTACGCAGGTACGAACCTGTTCAGGTTATGAGGGTTTAAAAGTAGCTACTTTTTTCTCAGCCCTTATCAAGGGATCCCCTAGTGATCATTTAATCATTCATTTATAAAGTTAATTTCATTTTATCATACAAATAAAATCAATCAACAAAAAAATTTGTAGTTATTACTATTTAACTGCAATAATAAGCTGTCTTCTTATTTTCTTTTCGCTGCTTTTTTTACAGGTTTATAGTCGACAATCTTTCCTTCATAAAAGTCTTTACGTGATAATGGAATCGCTAATTCTTTTGCCAATTGTTTTAGTTCTCTTTCTTCTCTTTCTGTTACAATATTTAGCACCATCCCATTTGCACCGAATCTTCCCGTTCTTCCCGAGCGGTGGATATATTGGGTTGTATCTGCTGCTAAATCATAATGAACGACATGCGTCACTTTTTGAATATCCAACCCTCTTGCGGCAACATCTGTCGCTAACAGCATATTTGTTTTGTTTTTTCGAAAACCATTTATAGATTTGGAGCGCTCCATTTTGTTCAAATCACTATGAAGCATGCTTGCTTGAAGATTTTTATAGGTTAATTTCTCATGTAAAACGGTTAAGTTCCCTATATCTTTTACAAATACAAGAATTTTACTGTCTGGCAATCTTGCAATCCGTTCCATTACTTTTATTTTATCCCGATACTCTGCTTGGAAATAGATGTGCTCTACTGTTGCAGCCTCGATTGTTTCATCTTTTTTAACGCGGATGATGTCTGGATCCTTTACTAACTCTTTCGCAAGATTGGCTGTTTTCTCTGTTAAAGTGGCAGAAAAGAGAATAACTTGTCGATCCAATAAAGTGGACTTCACAATCTGCTTTACTGATTCTATATGCTCAGCGACCAATAGCTGATCTGCTTCGTCCAAAACAACCATTTTTACTTCATGCATTTTTAATTTTTTTTGCTTAATTAATTCTAACGCTCTTCCCGGTGTACATATAGCAATATGTGGATTCTTCTTTAATTTTTCTAATTGCCTTTTTACATTCGCTCCGCCAATGAAAGAAGCAGCCCTTATGCCACTGCCTTCTCCCCACTTTTGTATCTCAGCTGAAATTTGCATCACCAGCTCTTGAGAAGAAGCTAATATGATTGCCTGCATCCCTTTATGTTCAGCATTTATCTTATTTAAAAGCGGCAGCAAATACGCCAATGTTTTTCCCGTCCCAGTAGGGGATTCTGCAATCACGTCTTTTCCTTCTAATATAAGAGGAATTGTTTTTTCTTGAATAGACGTAGCTCTTTGAAAATTTGCTTTTTCCCAATTTTTTTGTATAAACGGGGTTAAGTTTGTCCAAAATTGTTGATCTTTCATGTCCGATCTCCTTTATGTTTTATGCCTAAATGATAAAACATTTTTAAGCATAAAAATCTATTTACTTATTATAAATTATTCTCTAGAAAATTGATATGTAATCTAATACATTTATCGAATTGAACTGAAGCGATTGAAATTTGGAAATAAATCATCTACCCACGTAAAAAATCCAAGGAAAATGCTTCCTTGGATTTTTTAGAGTGCACATTTCTTATTTCGCTCCAGATAATGTCCAGTTGTAAAGTTCATTATGGAAACCGAATACTTTTGCTCCACCAACTTCTACATTTTTTGTAACAGCAGCGAAGTCATAATCAGAATATAAAGTAATCATCGGTAATTCTTCGTTCCAAATTGTTTGTAGTTCATTATAAATGGCTTGACGTTTTTCCATATCCGGCTCTTGCTTGCCTGCCGTTAATAATTCATCCACTTTAGGATTGCTATAGTTTGTATAGTTGCTTGAACCAGTGCTTCCATAATAAATCGATGCGTCTGGATCAATCGTATTTGTAAAACCGATTAATAAAAGATCATAATCTCCAGCTCTTGCTTTTGACATGATAGTTGGGAAATCATAAGTAGTCGTATTTAATTTTAATCCAATTGCTTTTAAATTTTCAGCAATAATATCTGCTGATTGCTCACGGACTTTATTTCCAATTGGTACAACAAAATCAATCGTTTTGTTAAAGTCCCAACCTGCTTCTTTTAGCAATTGTTTTGCTTTTTCTGGATCATATGAGTATGCTTTTAAGTCTTTATCTAAATATGGGCTAATGGAAGTATATGGCCCGTCAACAATTTCCCCTTCACCTTTTAATAACTTATCGACAATTTTCTGACGATCAATTGCATACGTAATTGCTTGTCTTACTTTCGGATCCTTTATTGTATCTGTATTAAAATTCATCGTTTGATAACCGTATGTTTTTTCTGTTTTCGTTGTCAAATTATCAAAGCCTTTTACTGTATCATAGTCTTGAACGGCAATTTTACCGATGCCGCCAGCAGCGTTCATATTAATTTCCCCTGTTTGCAGCTGTGCAACAAGGTTTGCAGCAGGCATAATTTTGACAAACAATTTATTTAACTTTACATTACCTAAATAGTATTCTTTATTTTTTTCATATTCTACATATTGATCTTTTGCATACTTTACAAATTTGAATGGACCATTTGTTACAGTTGGTTTTTGCATAAACGGATCTTTCTGCAAGTTTTCTGGTGCAACATCTTTTAACACATGTTCAGGCAGAATCATAAACTTAGAGCCTAATTGTTCTTTCACTAGATTCGGATCTAAAGGTTTTTTTGTTTTAAATTGGATCGTTTTTTCATCTACAATTTTTAAAGAAGGAATTTCTGTTACTCCATCTGGGAATTTCCCATTGTCTGTTAATCCATCAATAACAGTAAGGTATGCACCAACTGCTGTTTCTGTTTTTGGGTTTGCAACAAGATTCATCGTAAATGCTACGTCATTGGCAGTAACCGGTTTTCCATCAGACCAATTCGCATTTTTATTAATTTTAATCGTAAAGTTTTGATTATCTTGTGTTTCAAAGGACTCTGCAAGCTTTGGTTTAAATTCAAGCGGGGCAGTCATTTCTAAAAAAGTGTCAAACATAAATTTTTCCAACCATTGAGCGGCAATGTCGGAAGAGTTAATTGGGTTAAAACTTACCGGCGCATTTACTAAGCCGATATACATCGTATTGTCTTTCTTTTCTCCATCGGTCGAAGTAGTAGTAGGGCTTGTACATGCTGCTAACAATAGTAAAGATAAAATTGCAACTAAACTAAATGCTTTTCTGAATGCCTTCATCTGATTTCCCCCATCTTAGTAGTCTTATTATGCTAACATCACTTACTTTAAGCTTTTCGGATCCATTGCATCTCTTAATCCGTCTCCCATGAAGTTAATAGAAAGAACAGATAATAGAATCATAATGCCAGGTGGAATCCATAGCCAAGGTTGTGATGCTAATACCGTAATTGATTGCGCTTCTGTTAACATATTTCCCCAACTTGCAGTCGGAGGTTGTACTCCCATTCCAAGGAAGCTAAGTGATGCTTCCATAATAATGGCTGAGGCAATTCCAAATGTAGCGTTGACAAGAATTGGTGCAATACAGTTTGGAAGAATATGCTGAAAGACAATTTTAGGTGTTGAATATCCTAATGCAACGCCTGCTTTTACATAATCCATTTGTTTAATTGATAAAACACTTCCTCGGACTAGCCTTGCAATTGACGGCCATCCAAGCAGACCTAAAACGAAAATTACATTGATCAGCTTTGGGCCCATAATACTAACTAGAACTAGAATAACCATTAAATATGGAAAGGACATAAATACATCCGTTATACGCATGATGACCATGTCAACCCATTTCCCAAAATACCCTGCAATAGCTCCTAATACGGTGCCTATTGCAACATAAATTGCTACAGCACCAACTCCAACGGATAATGAAACTCTTGCTGCATACAATAGACGACTAAACAGGTCCCTTCCTACTTCATCTGTTCCAAGAATATGATCAGATGAAGGAGCTGCCGCGAATTCCCCATCCACGGAATAAGGATTATGTGGTGCCAATATTGGAGCAAAAATAGCAATTAACGCAATCAGTGTAAAAATTACTAAACCAACAACTGCCAACTTATGTTTAAAAAAACGTTTTGTTATTAATTTCAAATAACTTTCTTCTGCTCCGAGTTGTTCTTTGGCTGAAACTTTTAATGGATTATTAATCGAAATATCTGTATCCATCTTCATATTTGGCACACTCATTTTTTCTCCTCCTTCCTAGCTATATTTAATGCGTGGATCGACAACAGAATATAATACATCTGTTAATAAATTAGAAAATAATACAGCAAACGCTGCTAAAAAGTTAATAGCCATTAACGTAGGATAATCCCTTGAGCTGATGGATTGAATGGTCAATTGCCCTAACCCTGGCCACTGAAAAATTTGTTCTGTTACAACAGCTCCGCCAATCAATACTGGGATTTCCATACCGATAATTGTAATAATCGGAATAAGTGCATTTTTTAAAGCGTGTTTATTTGTAACAACAAATTCTTTTAATCCTTTTGCACGCGCCGTTCGAAGATAATCCTGGCCTAATACTTCCAGCATACTGCTCCTTACATATCGAACCGTACTTCCCGCGATGGAAGTTCCAAGTATCAAAGCTGGAAGAATTAAATGAATCAGCGTATCTGCAAAGTTCCCTTCACTTCCTAACGTAAACATGCCGCCAGTAGGTAAAATCTTAAATACTAATGCAAAAACATAAATACCACCTAATCCTAAGAAGAAGCTTGGGATAGATACACCTAAAAATGAAAAAGTTGTCGTTAAATAATCAATCCATGAATATTGTTTTGTAGCACTTATAATCCCGACTGGAATGGCAATGAGATAAGCAATCAACAGCGCTGTTCCCATTAATAATAAGGTTGGGCCAATTCGATCCACTATTAATTTCAATACTGGTTCATACGTTGTATAAGAAAAACCAAAATCACCATGAATGATATTATTTAACCATCTAAAGTATTGAATATAGATAGGATCATTTAAACCAAGCGCTTCTTTTTTTGCTTCTATATCAGCTTCGGTTGCATCTGGATTTAAATACATATCAACTGGATTTCCTGGTGCTAAATAAATGATAAAAAAGTTAAAGATGGTAACCCCAAATAAAACAGGGATAGCAATTAAAATTCTTCGGATAATATATTGAAACAAAATGGCTCCCTCCTTTAAATGTTATGAAAGTGGAAAGTGGCAGGCTACAGAATGTTCCATCCCCTCTAGAATTGGTTCACGTTCTTTACAAATTGCCTGTGCTATTGGACATCTTGTATGAAACCTGCATCCTTTAGGAGGGTTTGCTGGACTAGGAACATCTCCTTCCACTACAATTCTTTCCCTGTTTCGCATATGTGGATTTGGAATTGGGTAGGCACTTAATAGAACCTTTGTATACGGATGCTTAGGATTTTTAAAAATATCTTCCGTTTTCCCTAATTCAACAATTTTCCCTAAGTACATAACAGCAATTCGATCACTTATGTACTTAACCGCTCCTAATCCATGAGCGATAAATAAGTAGGTTAAATTGAATTCCTTTTGTAAATCTTTTAATAAATTTAAAACTTGTGCTTGAATGGAAACATCTAATGCAGATACTGGTTCATCACAAACGATTAATTTAGGATTTAACATTAAGGCACGAGCAATGCCTACCCTTTGTCTTTGTCCTCCAGAAAATTCATGAGGATACCTAGTTTTATGAAATTTTGTCAACCCAACAATTTCGAGCATTTTATCGACTTTTTTATTTACTTCTTCTTTTGATGCCAATTTATGTGCTAACAACGGCTCTGCCAACAAGTCTCCTATTCTTTTTCTCGGATTAAGGGAAGAATATGGATCTTGGAAGATGATTTGCATTTGTGTTCTGATTTTTCGCAATTCTGCACTTTGAATGGCTGCCAAATCTTGTCCTTCAAATAACACTTTCCCTTCCGTTGCTGGATCTAGCTTAACAATTGCTCGTCCTGTTGTAGATTTACCACATCCTGATTCTCCAACTAAGGAAATCGTTTCGCCTGGATAGATGGAAAAATTTAATCCATCAACTGCTTTTACATGTCCGACTGTTTTAGAAAAGATACCTTTTTTAATTGGATAATATTTTTTTAGATTTTGAATTTCAACAAGGGGTTTCGGTAATTCACTGACTATTCTGTCTTTTTCGGGTAATATTTCTACACTCATACATTTACCTCCCTTCCATTACTCCATTCTGGTGTGCTGCTGTTCTCTGTATAAAGCCAGCATCTAACTTTATGATCTTCTTTCTTGTCAACCATTAGATGTGGTGGTTTTTCAGTCACACACTTTTCCATCGCATATGGACATCTTGTATGAAAACGGCAGCCTTTTGGCATTTGTTGTAATGTTGGCACAGATCCAGGAATCGAATACAACCGTTGATTTCCTTCATATTCTAAGTGTGGAATCGAATCTATAAGCCCTTTTGTATAAGGATGCTTCGGTTCATCAAATAAAGTAAAAACGTCTGCTTCTTCTACTACTTGCCCTGCATACATAACAAGCACTTTATCCGCCATTTCTGCAATAACGCCTAAATCATGTGTAATCATCATAATAGAAGTATTGGATTCCTCTTTTAAGCTTTTCATTAATTCTAATATTTGGGCTTGAATCGTCACATCTAGAGCAGTAGTCGGCTCGTCTGCAATTAGTAATTTGGGTTTACAGGAAAGAGCCATCGCAATCATCACCCTTTGTCTCATTCCACCTGAAAGAGCATGAGGATATTCATCGATAATCACTTCCGCTCTCGGTATACCGACTTTTTTCAGCATCTCAACCGCATAGTTTTTCGCTTCTTTAGGTTTATAATCCATATGCAAACGAATTAATTCCACCATTTGATTTCCGATTGTAAAAACTGGGTTTAAAGATGTCATTGGCTCCTGAAAAATCATTGATATTTCATTTCCGCGAACATGCCTCATCTCTGCTTCTGTATACTTTGTTAAATCCTTGCCGTTTAATAGCACGGAACCTTTTTTTATATAGCCATGCGTGCCTAATAATCTCATGATAGATAAAGACGTAACACTTTTTCCACAGCCTGACTCTCCTACAATGCCGATTGTTTCGCCAGGTTTTAAGTGGAAAGTTACTTCTTCAACGGAAATAACTTCCCCCTTATCTGTTTTAAAAGCAGTTTGCAGCTTGTCTACTTCCAGCATATTTTGTCCCATTCTTCCCCCTCCTGTTGAATTCAAATTTATTGGCTGTTTTCGTATAGATTGTTGCTTTTAAACTCGCAGCCTGAATATACTTCGCTTTCCGGTGGGCGAGCGTCGAGCCTCCTCGTCGCATACGCTCTGCTTAAGTCTCGTCTTTCTCGCATTCCCACAGGAGTCTACATGTATTCAGTCTGCTGAGTACTTCTTCTCCATTTTTTCATTTGAAAAACAACAAACTTTGAGAAAACAGCCAATTTATTAAATCGACGTTTCTGCTAATCCTTCCTTCAATTCCGAAGTAGTATACTGATAGACAAGGCTTAAAAATACCTTTGCAGTATATAACATCGCTTTTTCATCAAATGTAAATTTAGGATGATGATGTGGATAAACAGCACCAATTTCTTTATTTTTAGCTCCAATGGAAAAGAAGCTTCCAGGCTTTTTCTGTAAGTAGTAAGAGAAGTCTTCCCCACCCATGCTCGGTTTTAATATTTCTACTAATTTCGCTTCAGGCAATGTTTTTTTTATAGATTCTACTAGAATATTGGTTTCTTTTTCTGTATTGACAGTGGAAGGATAACCTCTCGAATAATCAAACGTATAAGTCGCATGAAATGCTTTACATACACCACTGATTAGTTCTTCCATCTCTTTTTCTATTAATTCACGTACGTCTTCATCAAATGTTCGTACCGTACCAGTCAACTCTGCCGTATCTGCAATGACGTTTCCTGCATTTCCAGCATGAAAAGAGCCAATAGAAAGGACAGCTGGATATTGTGGATTTACCCTTCTGCTTACTATGTGCTTTAATTGATTGGCAATTTGTGCTCCAATTGCAATCGCGTCAATTGTTTGATGAGGAGATGCCCCGTGTCCCCCTTTTCCTTGGATTTTCAGTTCAAAACTATCACTTGCAGCAGATGTTGGTCCAACTCCATAAAGAATTTCACCAAGGGGACTTCTTGAAGCTAAGTGTGCCCCGTAAACAACATCGACTCCATCTAAACAGCCATCCTCAATCATTGCAATGGCACCACCCGGAGGAAGTTCTTCTGCATGTTGATGCAGCAACACAATATTGCCTGCAAGACTGTCTCTGTTATCATGTAATACTTTTGCAACAGCAAGCAATGTTGCCGTATGTCCGTCGTGACCGCATGCATGCATGACACCAGGAACTTTCGATTTAAACGCAACCTCTTTTTCATCTTGGATCGGCAGTGCATCGAAATCAGCTCGTAAAGCAATCGTTTTTCCAGGCTTGCTTCCGTAAATTTTTCCTATCACTCCATTACCGCCCACATTTCTTCTCACTTCGATACCGTATCCTTCTAAAATATCTCCAATCATTTTACTTGTATTTATCTCTTGAAAGGAAAGCTCAGGATTTTCATGCAGATGTCTTCTCCATTCCACCATCTGATCATACATTGCTTCTACCTGTTCAAACATCTTATTTATCATTGCAGCAACTCTCCTATCCAAATTTTTTTAAAAATTAATTGTCCATAGAATTATCTGATTATCCGGCATTAATAGAGCTTTTCTGTCTTAACGAACCGTTTCCGCCACATCCACTTCTACATTTAATACTAAATAATGGTGCACAATGCTTAAAAATGCTTTTCCGCCATAAATCATTGCTTTTTCATCAAAATCAAACATCGGATGATGATGTGGATAAGCAACTCCGTCTACTCTAGCCCCTGTATGAAAAAACATTCCCGGTTTTTCTAATAAATAATAAGAAAAATCTTCTGCCCCCATAATAGGAGAGGATTGAACAAGCATGTCCTTATTTAATGTATTGCTTACTACTTCTTTAAACACTTCTATTTCCGTTGCATGGTTATATACAGCTGGATACCCTTTAATAAAATCAATTTCACATTCTGCCTGCATACTTTCACATATCTGTTCGGTCATTAATTTTAGTTCCTTTTCCATAAACTCACGCAACTGTGTATCTAATGTTCTTATCGTTCCTTTTAAAGTAGCTGTATCTGCGATGACATTTTTTGCACTGCCTGCGTGAAAGGAACCAACCGATAACACAACTGGGTTTAACGGATCGACTCTTCTGCTTGCAATATATTGAAGCTGATTTACTAATGCTGTCCCCACTGCAATGGCGTCAACCGTTTCATGCGGCGCCGAACCATGCCCGCCTTTTCCTTTTACGGTTATTTCAAATGCATCTGCAGCAGCTTGTGAATAACCAGGAGTATAAAAATATTTTCCTAGTTCATTTAACGACGATAAATGGGTACCAAATACAACATCTACACCTTCTAAACAATTATCTTCAATCATCGCCTTTGCTCCACCAGGAGACAGCTCTTCTGCGTGTTGATGTAACAATACTATGTTCCCTGCAATCTGCTCTTTATGATCTTGTAAAACTTTCGCAACTGCTAATAATGTAGCGGTATGTCCATCATGTCCACATGCATGCATCACACCTGGAATTTTTGATTTATATGGTACGTCCTTTTCATCTTGGATTGGCAATGCATCAAAATCAGCACGTAATGCGATCGTTTTTCCAGGCTTTGCTCCATAGATCTTCCCAACTACGCCTCTTCCGCCTACATTCTTCTTCACTTCTATTCCAAAACTTTCTAAAATGCCTGCAATCATTTTAGGTGTTTCAACTTCTTGAAAAGAGAGTTCAGGATATTGATGCATATGTCTTCTCCACTCAACCATTCGTTCAAACATACCTTCTAATTCTTCATGCCAATTTTCTAACATAATGATCCCTCCTGTATATATTTCTATAAACATTGTATATATAATGGAATTTACTCCTATTTAGCAGTAATACCGTTTTATGTATGTGTATAGATGCTCATCAAATAATCACCTTTTAGAAAGTCGTTATATATAGAACGAATATTTTGATTTATCTAATTATTTAAACTATTTCTTATAAATTAACGCCAATTTGACCATTAGTATACTAAGTTATTTTAATTATCATCATAATAAAAATTAATGATAAATAATGAAGAAAAATTCACTATGATGAATATTATTTATTTTATCCCTTTGATTACGCTTTCAAATATTTTCATTTTTTTATATTTTTGTTATTATTTCTAACAAAAACCTACAAAAAAAATTTTTGAGTCCCTAAATTGTTTAGGCTGTTTTCGTATAGATTGTTGCTTTTAAACCCGCAGCCTGAATACACTTCGCTTTCCGTGGGCGAGCGTCGAGCCTCCTCGTCGCATACGCTCCTGTGGGGTCTCGTCTTTCTCGCATTCCCACAGGAGTCTACGTGTATTCAGTCTGCTGAGTACTGCTTCTCCCATTTTTTCACGTAACAAACAACAAACTTTGAGAAAACAGCCATTGTTTATAAACAAACAGTAAAAACCTAGTATGCATTTCCCCTCATAACCTCAATGAATGAGAAGTTAAGTAATTACAGTCTCCGTACTCTACAAAAAAACAGTAAAGAGATTATATAATCCCTTTACTGTTACGGTTGATAAGCTGCTTTACTCTTGCAAGTCCTATTTAAATCGTTTAGACAAGTAGTGGTAAAGTCCAGCTTCTTTATAAGTTAATTCAGTTATTTCATCCACATGTGCTTTCACTGAATCGGTTGCATTTTGCATGGCAACAGAATAACCAACCCGCTGCAATAGCGGCAAATCATTTTCGCCATCCCCAACTGCCAACACTTCATTAAATGAAAGTAAAAAATGGTCTAATAAATATTTAACACCTGTTGCTTTGTTTATATTCTCTGCTGTAACCTCGACATTGTGTTCTGTGGAAGAAGCATATGTAAATCCTGCTTCCTGTTTTAATTCCTTAAGAAAAGATATCCAAGCATCCATAGTTTCTTTCTTCTTATGAAAAAAGTATATTTTACTAATATGATGAGCATCTAAATATTCTTTCCATTGTATATGCTGTTCAACAGCAGCTTTCCTTGAACGCCATTCCATTTCTTCTACAGATAACGGGCGGCTTCCTTTAATGGCATCGAGAATCATCTTTTTATCCTCTAGCAGAACATAGCGCTCTCCTTCTGCAGGATGAATTTCATAATATAAGCCTCGTTCTCTTGTTTCCTCAATTAATAAGTCAACAAGAGACGGAGTTAATGAATGCTGAAACAACTGTTTGCCATTAATAAATGCTGACATTCCGTTTGAAGTGACAATCCCGTCTACTTCAAAGCCTTCCGGTACCGTATCTTTCACTTCTAATATCGTTCTTCCAGTAGCAATAAAAACTTTTAATCCTGTTTTTCTTAAATCGGTTAAATAATTGCTTAATTGGGGGCTTACCCTGCTTTCTTTGTTAAGCATTGTTCCATCCATATCTAAAACAAGTGCTTTTATTGTCATTATAAACTCCCTTTCGCTTTAAGAGAATGTTCAAATAGTATCACTTAATAAAATTCTTTTTTGAACTCACTTTTATTGAAAGAACTCTTGATACAGCGCCTTTACAGCATCTTTTGCTACCGGTTCTTTGACACCAAACATCATGCTTACTTCTGATGATCCTTGATTAATCATTTCAATGTTTACTCCTGCATCTGCTAATGCTTTAGAGGCTCTAGCTGTCGTGCCAACATTATGACGCATTCCTTCTCCTACTACCATAATAAGGGCTAAATCATGCTCAACGTGAATTTGATCTGCTTGCACTTCTTCTTTAATACGTTCGATAATTTCCGCTTCATTTTTTCCTTCTAGCTGATTTTGTCTTAAAATAATCGTTAAATCATCTATTCCTGAAGGCATATGCTCATAGGAAATCTGAAAATCTTCTAAAATAGATAATATTCTTCTTCCGAAACCTACTTCTCTATTCATTAAATACTTGCTTATATAAATAGAACAAAAGCCCTTATCATTAGCAATACCAACAACAGGTCCATTTGTATTATTTCTTGAAGCCACTATTTTCGTACCAGGCACAGTTGGATTATTCGTATTTTTAACATTAACAGGTATTCCTGCGCGATACGCCGGTATTAAAGCTTCTGCATGAAAAACTGAAAAACCTGCATAAGATAATTCACGCATTTCACGATAAGTAAGTTCTTTAATCGCTTTTGGGCTTGAAACAATAGAAGGATTTACAGAATAAACGGCATCTACATCTGTAAAGTTTTCATAAAGCTCAGCTTTTACTCCATTAGCTAAAATAGCGCCTGTTATATCTGACCCACTTCTTGAAAAAGTTACTACATTTCCTTTTTCGTTATAACCAAAAAAACCTGGGAAAACAATAATAGAATCATATTCTCTTAAAGCATATAAACGATCATATGATTCAGGAAGAACTTGGGCATTTCCTGGATCATCACTTACAATCAGCCCTGCATCTTTTGGATTGATATATTGTGCTTTTACCCCTCTTTGATTAAAAAAGTGGGAAACAAGTTTTGCATTATTGTCTTCACCACACGCCTTTACTGCTTCCAAATAAGATTTTTCATCTGATTTATCTCCATGTAAACTTTCTTCTAAATCTTCCTTTATTTTTGTTATGATTTCATTAGAAAGATCCAACTCTTTTGCGATATTTGCATATCTTTCCATAATAGTATCAATAAGATCTGTTGCGTCTTCTTCTGCCATCATTTTTTCTCCGCAGGCAATTAGAAGATCCGTCACTTTCATATCCTCTTCATATCTTTTTCCTGGAGCAGAAACAACGACAATTCTCCGTTTTTCATCTGCTTGGACAATACTTAACACTTTTTCTAATTGTGTTCCTGTTGCTAATGAGCTTCCGCCAAACTTTACAACCTTCATTTCTACAACTCCCATTATTCAATTAGTATATTCTGTAAATCATTTCTAAAAATTATCATACTCTATTTCTTTTACACTTTCTTATTATTACTGTTTATTGGGAAAGAATCAAGAACTTTTCCTTTCTGAAAAAACAATTGTTTTTTCAGAGAGGACAAAACAAGCCTTATATTAGTAAAAAAATAATTTTTCCAATAATACATGCACAAAAATATATAAAAGTAAAGAAAAGCGCTTTTCATTTTTTTCATTTTACGATATGATAATATTTAGAATTACGAAATTGTTTTCGGAAAGAAGTGTTAAATTTGGATGATCAGCGTTATTCGAAACGAAATTTAATCATTATGTGGTTCGCAAACTTTTTTGTTGCCGGCAGCATGACAATGGTTTTACCTTTTTTATCTTTGTATATTGAAACATTCGGAAACTTTACAAAAAACTATGTACAGCATTGGTCTGGATTATGTTTTTCCGTTACATTTGTATCTGCTTTTTTATTTTCACCATTTTGGGGTAAAATTGGGGATAAATATGGAAGAAAAAAAATCCTGATTATTTTAGGCTTTGGATTAGGGTTATCCATATTTTTAATGGGCTTCGCAACCTCTGTATGGCAGTTATTCATTCTTCGTTTTTTCACCGGTTTCTTCACAGGGTTTATTCCTATGTCGCAAGCATTTATTTCTACTCAAACGCCAAAAAAAATAGCAGGGCAAGTTCTCGGCTCCTTGCAGACAGGAAGCATTACTGGTATGTTAATTGGCCCGATGATTGGCGGTGTACTAGCTGATGTGGTTGGTTTCTCTTCAACCTTCCGTTTTACTTCCATTTTCCTCTTTATCTCTGTTGTTTTAGTTCTCGCAACAAAAGAATTTGTTCTTCCTATTACAAAAGGAACAAAAACACATTACTCAAGCAAAGAAGTGTTAGCTTTTATATGTAAAAACCCTATTTTTATTACCGTCTTGTTTATTTCTGCCTTAGTGCAGATTGCACATTTTAGCATTCAACCGATTCTTTCCCTATATGTCAGCGAGATTCATGGACCTGAAAATATTGCCTTATTTTCTGGCATTGCTTTTTCTGCCGCAGGTTTAGGCAATTTATTAATGGCAAAAAAATGGGGACAAATCGGCGATCGAACCGGCTATTTAAAAATACTTGTCATTCTTTTATTTACTGCTGGAATTATTTATTTGCCGGGCGGATTTATCCATCATTTTTGGCAGCTACTTATTATCCGCTTTATATTAGGTATTTCAATCGGCGGTATTATCCCTGTTAGAATTGCATATATTCGTCAAGAAGCTCCTATAGCCATGCAAGGCGAGGTTTTAGGATATGAAACAAGTTTGCGATTTTTTGGAAATGTAATCGGCCCAGCATTAGGTGGCATGGTCGCAGCATCTTACGGCTTCTCAGCTGTTTTCTTATCAACTAGTATTTTACTATTAATAAGCGGGGCCCTATTAATTACCATGATGCACCGACATCCAGAATTATCCAAACAATCCGCAACATAAAAGTAGAAAAATACACCGTTCATCTGTAAAATAAGAAAATAAGCATGCTGTCCAAAAATGATTGAAATTTTAGGAAAGCATGCTATATTGGGAGTACTCCCATATCTGTAATAAGAAAGGAAGTTAAAACATGGCAAAATCACAAGCAAAAAAGAAAAGAGATAAGTACTTGAAGGAATATGGATTTGATACAACGATTCGCAGAGGAAGCTGGGGAGCTATTCATCCTGTTACGAAAAAAACAAAAACGAAACAAGAACAACTCATAAAAAAACAAAAAAAACATCGAAAAAACCATTCTCACCACGTACAAGAGGATGGTTTTTTTGTTTTGGCTCTGTTAAACTTGCCTGTTGATTTCCGTTTCAGGCGTTCGCTTTCCGCGGGCGGTCCGGGAGCCTCCTCGGCGCTTTTCCCGCAGGAGTCTCACGCCTTCCACAACAATCAACATTGTGCCAAAATCAACAATAAGCTTTAACATAGCTTTTGTTTTAATAAGAAATGTTTATAGATTCCATATTCCGTATTTTTGCCGTCGTACTGTTTTTCTTGCTCTCATCCCTTTTTCCCGCCGTTGCATTTACAGTTTATCTTCTTCTAATGGTTCCATACTTTTACTCAGAATAATAGATGAGGTTAAATATAGTAGCTGTTTTGTTCGATATATTTTTATAAACATGCGTTTGATTTGGTGTAAATTGTAAACCATCTCCTGCTTCTAAGTTATACATATGTTCACCAATTTCTAAACTAATCTCTCCTTCCCCTACTAAGATATACTCCTCTCCAGGATGCTTTTCTGAAATATGACTAGCATTTTCATCCAACTGAATCGTATATATTTCAAATTTTTTCCCTGGATGAAAAGGAAATAACGAGAATAGCCGATACTGACTGCTGTCATCTTCAAATGCTACCATTTCCTTGATGCTAACTTTTTTAACTGTTGTGGAGGTTTCAGCCAAAAAATAGGAAAAAGACACTTGTAATCCCATTGCTATTTTCCAAAGCGTTGAGACTGTTGGATTTGATTTCCCTTTTTCAATTTGCGCCAGCATTCCTTTACTGACACCCGTTAATTCTGCGACTTTATCTAGACTGTATCCCCTTTTTTTTCGTAGATTCTCTAAGTTTTGTCCAACTGTATTCGTAATAGACTGCATTCTAATCTCCTTTAAATGAATAGTTGATTTATTTACCGAACCTTACTATAATGTTCATTATAACATACAAATAGATAATATATAATACAAAAAAGGAGAACAATGGTGGATACTTTAAATACTTCCTATAAAAAAGAAGCTTACACCCCTACATTTTCAGACGGGATAAAAGACTGTATTCCAACTTTATTAGGCTATATTAGTATCGGAATAGCTATGGGCATTGTTGGGGTATCATCCGGATTAAACATTTTTCAAATTTTTCTGATGTCTACTCTTGTTTATGCAGGATCTGCACAATTTATTATTTGTGCTATGCTTGCTGCATCTAGCCCAATCAGTGCTATTATTTTAACCACTTTTATCGTTAATTTAAGACATTTGTTGCTTAGCTCGGCATTAGCTCCATCATTTCGCTACTATTCATTATTGAGAAACATTGGAATTGGCAGCTTAGTAACAGATGAATCTTTTGGCGTTGCTATTATAAAGGTCGCAAAAAAACTCCCTATCAGTGACCGATGGATGAATGGGCTTAATTTAACTGCTTATATTGTTTGGATCATTTCTTGTTCACTAGGAGCTTATTTAGGAGGTTGGTTGCCAGACCCAAAAATTTTAGGATTTGATTTCGCTTTACCTGCTATGTTTATTGCGTTGCTTATTCTACAGCTGCAAACGATTCAGCATTCTAAATTAAAGCATTATGTATTTCTTATCATCTTAATGATTATATGCATGCTGCTTCTGTCATCCATTGTCTCTGGAAGCCTTGCTGTCATTCTTTCGACGATCATTGTTGCTTCAGTCGGGGTGGTGACGGAAAAATGACGATAACAACTGAATTTCTTCTCCTTCTTTTAGGATGTATGCTCGTTACCATTATTCCAAGAGTGCTGCCTTTTATATTAGTGCGTAATTTTTCCATACCAAAACCGGTCGAAAAATGGCTGTCCTTTATTCCAGTTTGCATTTTCACCGGATTAATTGTCGAAAGCTTGCTAATAAAAGACAAAGCAGGTTTACAATTAAATTGGACCGTTTTATTAGCGGTTGTTCCAACATTTATTGTTGCTATAAAAACAAAAAGCCTGCTGACAACCGTGTTATGTGGTGTTTTTTGTATGGCGGTCATTCGATTATTATTTTAAAAAGAGCTTTCCCATCGAAGGGAAAGCTCTTTTTTAACAGTAAACTTTATCGTTATCTTTTACTTTGCTTACACTAATGGACACGCTCATATCTTGTGTTCCACTTCCAATATATACCCCTTTTAATGGCGTAATATCTGCATAATCCCTTCCTGTCGCAACACAGATATGCTGATTTAATGCCATCATATTATTGGTTGGATCAAAACCGATCCAACCGTACTCTGGAATATACGCTTCTATCCATGCATGTGTTTGAGAATCTCCCCGCATAGCAGCGTCTTCTCCACCATATATATAGCCGCTCACATAACGTGCTGGGATACCGGCATTTCTACATATCGCTAACATGACATGAGAAAAATCTTGGCAAACCCCAGATCGTTTTTCAAATGCTTCATAGGCAACCGTTTTTACATGTGTAGCACCAGGTACATAGGCAAAACTATTATAAATATATTCATTTAATCTGTGCAAAAAGGTGTAGACATCCGTATCCTTTTCTCCTAGCTTGTCCATTACGGATTGAATCATTTCTTTTTTCAGCATCGTATAAGATGTGGGCATAAGAAACTCTGCATACTCTGCCTGAAATGATGCCATTTTCATTTTATTTTTCACCTGTTCACTAATAAAAATATCCTGCTTTTGATAATTAATTTCCAATAAAGAACGAGTTTCTACTAATAATTCATCATGAGAATCCCAAATATAAAAAGTACTGACTTCATTTCCCCAATAATCATCGTGATGATAATAAGTTGCTTGCGGATTTATGATAAGGTCATATTGCAATAACTTTTGACTTGTAGTTGACAATGGTTTGAAAATACATTGATTAATGCTTTGCTTCACTGGCAAGCTATATTTATAATGTGATCGTTGAAGCACTTCATATTTCATGTTGGAATCATCTCTCCTAGATAATATGTCTCCATTATCGTAATTCCAAGCGAATCACAAAGGAGCTGTAACCTTTGACAATATTCATGGAGTGAAATCGGTAAATTTTGCACTGAATGATAGCGCAATTCTTTATGTAACTCTTCTAGTTGATCATATAATTTTCTTGCATAATCATTTATTTGTTGTTTTTCCAACCGTTGAAAAGCATCGGTTAACTGCTGAACACTGTAGCTTGCTGAACGTGGCAACGTGTCATCAAATAGCAAATAATTAACTATTTTAATAGGGTCCATCGATGCTTGGTATTTTTGAATATAAGAATCATATCCGCTTAAGCTACTTAAAACAGAACTCCAAAAATGGTAGTGACTATCTTCATTTTCAACTCTTTCTATTTGTTTGTTATGATAACACACGTCAAGTGTTTGAGCTAATTTTCGGATAACCTCCAAATATTTGCCGAATACTAAAAATGAATATCCTTCTGTTCGTGGCATTAAAACTGAAATAATCCCTTGAAATAATAAATATTTTTCCC
Source organism: Niallia yueguangensis (assembly GCF_052663115.1). Taxonomy (NCBI): domain Bacteria; kingdom Bacillati; phylum Bacillota; class Bacilli; order Caryophanales; family Bacillaceae; genus Niallia; species Niallia yueguangensis. The sequence continues at coordinate 23,997 of NZ_JBQTCX010000015.1, read as the reverse complement.
GAATACTTTGAAAATAGCGATTCAATTGTTCCATTTTTAAATCGGCTGGCCTGAAATTTTTTATTTCTAAATATAATTCATTTATTATTTCCCATAATTCGATTGGAATCATCTCACGAATCGTTCTAGCATTTTCTCTTGCAACCTTTATACAAGATAAAATAGAGTTAACATTAAATTTAGAAAAAGCTATGTACTGGATAACAGAGTCACGATCATATGTATCATATAATTTATTATAATCTTCTTTTTTGCTTGTTATTTCAATAACTTCTTTCCAATCACTTTCCGTGCCCAGCAATGGATTGTGATTTTCTAGAATAGTTACAATTCTTACTGATAGCAGCTTTGCCATGCAATCAGCTCTTTCCATATTTTGAGCTATCCAATAAAGAGAATCTGCCACACGACTTAACATTTATTCCGCCCCCTTGTCGTCTGCACTATTGCCTAATACCCATGTGTCTTTGCTTCCGCCGCCCTGTGATGAATTGACAACAAGCGAGCCTTTTTTTAATGCAACTCTTGTTAATCCCCCTGGTACAACACGTGGTTCTTCATTTAACAATACAAATGCACGAAGATCGACATGCCTGCTTTGAATTCCCTCTTCTGTATATGTAGGCAACGTTGAAAGAGAAATGGTAGGCTGCGCAATAAAGTTTTCCGGATTTTCGATTATTTTTGCCCGGAATATGCTTTTCTGCTCTTCTGTAGCATGCGGACCTATTAGCATATTGTATCCGCCAGAAGAGTTTCTTTCTTTAAATACAAGTTCATCCAAGTGATTTAATGCATAATCGTAATCTTCCTTTTTGGATAAAATATATGTTTTTACATTCGACAATATCGGCTCTTCATTTAAATAATATCGAATCATATCCGGAACGTATGCATATGTTGCTTTATCATCAGCAACCCCATTTCCAATCGCATTGGCAATAGATACATTCCCCGCACGATAAGCATCCAACAAGCCTGGTACTCCGATTAAAGAGTCTTCTTTAAACTCTAAAGGATCTAAATAGTCATCATCAATTCGTCGATAAATAACATCTACTTGCTGTAACCCTTTTGTTGTTTTCATATATACGACTCGGTTTTGAACAATCAAATCTCTACTTACCACCAGATCTATTCCCATCTGTTTTGCTAAAAAGCTATGATCGTAATAAGCTGAGTTAAACATCCCTGGTGTTAGCAAAGCAATTGTTGGGTTTTCTTTATTATTTGGTGCGATGCGTTTTAAAGCAGCATGCATCTCGTATAAATAATTATCCAACGACTGCAATTCATACCCTTTAAACATCTCTGGAAAAAGCTTTCTCATAATATAACGGTTTTGAAAAACATAGGAAAGCCCGGAAGGATTTCGAATATTATCTTCTAATACTAAATAGTTCCCTTTTTCATCCCTAATCAAATCAATGCCAGCAATAAAGACATGATTTTTTTCAGGAACCTTTACCCCGTATACCTGATGATAAAAATGGGGAGATGTTACAATTAATTCACGAGGAACTACGTTATCTCGCAAAATATTTTGTTCGGTATAAATATCCTCAAGAAAACAATTTAACGCTTTTACTCTTTGCTGCAGCCCCTTTTCAATGACTACCCACTCATTTTTAGGAATTATTCGCGGCAATGGATCAAAAGGCATCGTTCTTTCCGTTCCTTCTTCGTTATCATATACAGTAAATGTTATCCCTTGTCTCATAAAATCCTGTTCAGCTAACATATGTCTATTATTAATAGTATCCTCATCTAATGAAGACATATTTTCAAATAATGATTGGTAATGCATTTGCGGCTTTTCTGGATTTTCAAACATTTCATCAAAATAATGTTCTCTTATTTCATAATTTTTTATCATTTATTAAACACCCCTTTTACAAACTATTCGACAGAATACAGCAAATCCCTTCTAAAAATTTAGAATTTTATAAAAATTTTAATATATGTTACAAAATTAAAAAATAGCAAAAATACATAAATTATTCTACTTTCGTTTCGTTTCTGCGAAGTTTATAATAAAATTTTGGTTATATTATTGTTATAATCATAATAAGTACTTTTTTTATTTATCTATTTATCAGCTTAGTTTGTGTTCTTGATTACTTACTAAAAACTTCATATATAAAAAGAAAGGTGGTTATATAGATGGATAATAACTCAAATTTTATTAAAAGCATTATTAAAGAAGATTTAGAAACAGGGAAACATAGTTCTGTGGTTACGCGCTTTCCACCAGAACCAAATGGTTATTTACATATCGGGCATGCAAAATCCATTTTTATTAACTTTGGTCTAGCAGATGAATTTAACGGCAAAACGAATCTTCGTTTTGATGATACGAACCCATTAAAAGAAGATATTGAATATGTAAATGCTATCAAAGAAGATGTAGAATGGCTTGGATACAAATGGGAAAATTTACTTTTTGCATCTGATTATTTTGATGAAATGTACAACCGTGCCGTGTTGTTAATAGAAAAAGGACTTGCTTATGTCGATGATTTATCTGCAGACGAAATCCGAGAATACCGTGGAACTTTGACAGAACCTGGTAAAGAAAGTCCGTATCGTACACGTTCAGTGGAAGAAAACCTTCAGCTTTTTAAAGCAATGCGAAATGGTGATTTTGGAAATGGTGAAAAAGTACTTCGCGCCAAAATAGATATGGCTTCACCAAATATTAATTTACGTGATCCGGTGATTTATCGCATCTCCCACGCAAATCATCATAATACAGGGGATAAATGGTGTATTTACCCGATGTACGCCTTTGCTCACCCATTAGAGGATGCCATCGAAGGAATCACCCATTCGCTTTGCACAACAGAGTTTGAAGATCAACGACCTTTTTACGATTGGGTAATTAAAGAATGCGAGATGGAAAGCACCCCACAACAAATAGAGTTTGGGAGACTTAATATTACAAATACTGTAATGAGTAAACGAAAATTAAAACAATTAGTGGATGAAGAATATGTAGATGGATGGAATGATCCACGAATGCCGACTATTTCCGGCTTAAGAAGAAAAGGCGTTACCCCAGAGGCAATCCAAGCATTTTGTAAAGAGCTAGGAATTTCTAAAGGCTCTGGTGCTGTTGACTCTGCGATGCTCGATCATTTCGTTCGGGAAGATTTAAAATTAAAAGCACCAAGAACAATGGGTGTATTAAATCCGTTAAAGGTTGTTATTACAAACTATCCTGAAGGACAAGTTGAAATGCTGGATGCGGAAATTAATCCTGAAAACCCTGAAATGGGAACAAGACAAATTCCTTTTTCTCGTGAAATCTATATTGAACAAGAAGATTTTATGGAAAATCCACCGAAAAAGTATTTCCGTCTGTTCCCTGGAAACGAAGTTCGCTTAAAACACGCATATTTTATTAAATGTGAAGATGTCATAAAAGATGAAAATGGCAATGTTGTTGAGCTTCACTGTACGTATGATATCGAAACAAAAAGCGGATCTGGTTTTACAGGCAGAAAAGTAAAAGGAACACTTCATTGGGTTGATGCATCACAAGCGATCCCAGCTGAATTCCGTTTGTATGAACCTCTTATTTTAGATGAGGAAACAGAAATAGAAGAAGGAAAAACATTTTTAGATTATGTGAACCATCATTCACTTGAGGTTGTACAAGGTTTTATTGAACCGAATATGAAAGATGTTCAAGCATACGACAAGTTTCAATTTTTTAGACACGGATATTTTAGTGTAGATCCAAAGTATACTACTTCTGAAAAGCCCGTATTTAATCGTATCGTTTCCCTCAAAAGTTCATTTAAATTATAATTTCTTATTAAAAAGGCAGCCCAATTAGGACTGCCTTTTTTACATAGGCTGTTTTCTCAAAGTTTGTTGTTTTTCGCGTAAAAAAATGAGAGTAGAAGTACTTAGCAGACTGAATACACGTAGACTGCGAGAAAGACGAGACTTAAGCAGAGCGTATGCGACGAGGAGGCTCGACGCTCGTCCACGTAAAGCGAAGTGTATTCAGGCTGCGCGTTTAAAAGCAACAATCTATACGAAAACAGCCTTTACATATTTCCGCTGCTGTCTAAACAAGATCATTTTTCCTCTTGAAAAACGCTTGCTGTTGCCAACTTTGATGCACTTGTTAACCAATCATACTGTAATAATTGAAGCTCAAAAAGCCTTAGTGGATCATGGAACATCTCTGGGTTGTTTTTTAATTTTTCTAATAAGCTTTTGTTATCCTTTATTTCTACTACTTTTTCCGCAATTGTTTGCTGCAGCACGCTTTGTGGATTTTTAAAGAACATGTTAATGTCACTATCTATTCCCTTTTCAAAAAATTCAAACGGGACAGTAAATGTATTGGAAACTGAAGCTGCCACTTCAGAAAAATCTTCTGTTTCAAGAAATTTTTGATATTTTGAATAAAGCATTTTTTTATTTTGCGGAATACTTCCTAATAATTTCCCGGCACTTTTTAATAAAACTTGAGAAGGTTTAAATCGCAGCAAAATATTTTGGTGATCAACAACAATTCCACTTGTCAGACGACGAGCGTCTCTTTTCCAATCATTAAGTACGGTAAAATCACCTATTAATTCCATCTGCTGATTTTCATAAAGATCATTGAATCCTTCACATAGCTCCTGCAAATACTGTTGGCTGTTTGTAAATTCTTGTTCCGATAACTCAATCCATCCAGCTATTTGATCATGAAGATTCGGTAACAGCGTGTTCTGTACATATTGATTAATCCGCTTATTCATTTCATCATTTAACTGAACATGTATTTTTCCAAAGTCACTATCTTCCTTCACCATATCTTTACATGATTGCAGCAACTCCGGAATATCTTTCATTATTTGTTGTGTGACAACTCTCTTTAAACGATGAAATTCCTCCGTTATGACATTAGCTTTTTCCGCTTCCATATCACTCAATTGGTTGCTTGCACCAGTTAATTTACTAACAATTTCTTGATACATCGTCAACGTGTCGCTTATGCTATTTTCCAAATCTACCCGTTTATCAAGTAAGTTTGTGATAAGGTCTTGAATTATCGCAATGCTTTTTGCTGTTCTCTCTTCTTTCATCCGTCTATCAGAAAAATGCCTTTGATAATAGCTGCTTATCTTAGCTAAGTGATTCCCTCTATCTTCTTGCTGTGAATAGATAAAGATTTCACTTGTTGGAAAATAGTGCTGAATAGTAGAGGTTGCCTTTTGCAATCGCTTTGTTGCAACCATTTCGTTATCTGCATCTTCCATATAAATTAAAAACTGAATAGTAAGCTGTGGAACTTTCTCTTGCATCTCTAATAATTTCTCATGTTCATTATTTCGAAATAATGTTCTATCATTTATTACATAGACTAGACTATCTGCTAACAACCCATACTCTGCATATTGTTCGTTAGGGTAAAACGGTGCAGTCGTAATGATCCAGTTATTTTCACTTAAAAATGGAGATGGAGTATATAAGTCATATACTTTTACATCATTTTGATGATCTGTTACAAGTAATTCATCGTAAAAATTAGATAAATTGTCAATTGTATCATCTTCTTCATCTGTAATTTCCTTAATTTCCAAATAATCATGCTCTTTAATAGCCACTAGACTAGTAGTATCTTCCGTTAAAATTGCTGCTCCAATCAGTTCATTTATATATTCATTTACACCGCTTTCAGGAGCTCCAACGATAAAAAGATGTGAAGCTTTCGATGGAATATATTCGATGACTTTTTTGGCAAATTTCTTATCTATTCGAATATCATGGTTATCTGCCCAATTTAATATATCTTGAAAAAGTTGTATAAATTGTGATAACTCAACATATGTTCCTGATATTTGGTTAATCCGAGCTTCTGCTTTCGCCACATATTCACCTTGAATGGTATATGGAAACATGTCATTCCATGCTAATATATACGATGCAGCAACCATTTCTTGCTGGCCTTCCGCAATCGTAAAGTAATTGCTTAAAGCAACTGATGCAATACCTTTTATGTCTTTAATAGGATACACACCGCTAATTAATGTGATATATGTTTTTCCTAATTGAGCAGGAAGTTCTCCCCATGGTTCAAATGAATCAGCCAGTATTTTATTAAATAATAGATTAAATTCTTTTAACCAAGTTAAATAATAGCTTGTATTTTCGTATTTATTCCATATAGATAAAACCAATCGTTCAAATGTTTGCTGATCTAACTTCTGTGCATGATCTAAACTAGTGATGAAATAGCCCGGTTCATAGTTTGCAGTTACCCCTAAATCGGCATAGTTTATTAGAGATTCATACCATTTTAATGATTCCGTTCTTGCCCCTTCCTTCATAGCTAACTCTACCGCTTCATCCCAATACTTTTGTTCTTCAAAATATGACCGTGCAAGCAATGTCATATTATTATAGTCTGGATGGCTTATTATTAGCTTCTTAATCGTAGCCAGTGCCATTTCATGGTTTCCTTTTTCTATGTAAAGAGCAAATAATTGTAAAGAAATTTCGACGTTTAATAAATCAGAGTCGGAAAGAATCGCTTTATAAATACTTTCAGCAGTAGGTAATTCTCCTAATGCCATATAGGCATCCGCTAAGTTTTTCTTTGCCCATGGCTCTAATTCATTATTAATATTTTCCCATTTAAAAATAGCTGCTTCATAATCTTGATATTGAAAATAAAGTTCACCTTGTGCAAAGCGAATAGAAGTTAAATCCGGAATATTTTTGCTTTGTTCTGATCTATATAATTGCCCTAACACTTCAATAGGAAGTTCCTTTCTATCCTTTGTGTATCCTTCATAATATAGTTTATCTATTAATTTTTTTTCTAAAGTCATAAACTTCCTCCTGTCATCCCTGTTAGAACTTACTATTCAGCAATATTGTATCGTATCCCTTTTCTTTCATTGTAGCAAAAGGAATTTCCTGCTTTATTGCGGAAATAGTTCATTTTTGTTACAGTTTTTTTACTTCGGCATAGAAAAGAGAAAGCAAAACCTGTCAGCATATTGTTAGCGTACTTTAATATCGAGGGCTTCTTCTAGTGGCTATATGCCCGTTCTCATTACTTATTGCTTTTTTCACGTAGGTCTACAGTCTAAATTTTAGGCTATTTTCGTATAGATGGTTATTATTTAACCCGCAGCCTGAATACACTTCGCTTTCCGCGGACGAGCGCCGAGGCTCCTCGTCGCTATGCTGAGGTTACTGAAAAAGTGGATGCTATCAAATATAGATAGTGACAATCCAAGTACTCAGAGGTTTTCGTTCGGTTATCCGAGGCTTACCACACGCTTTCCGCGGGGCGAGCGCCGAGCCTCCTCGTCGCTTTGCTCCTGTGGGGTCTCGCCTGTCTCGCTAATCCCGCAGGAGTCGTACGGACGCCTCTCCTAACCAACATGATAGTCGTTCCCAAACTATATATACCATTTTTATCCAACTAAACATAAGAGCTTTATCTATTATTTATATAATAAAACACTTCTTCAGTGGCCTCGCTATGCTCCTGCACAAGTCTTGTCTTTCTCGCTTTTCCCGCAGGAGTCTACGTGTATTCAGGCTGCTCAGTGTTTCAACCATGTTTATTATTTTATTCAAAAACAACAAACTTTTAGAAAACAGCCAAAGTTTATTAATAAAAGAGAACTAAAGACATAGATATGAAATCAAACGATCTTTTCATTTTAAAATTGCACAGTCGATTAATCATACAATGACAAAATCGGCAAAAAGGCAAGTTACTTAAAGTAACCTGTCTTTTTGCCGATTTTATTTACGAAGAATTTTTGGAACAACCATTAAATGATGATCGTTTTCAAATTTTTTTAAAAATGCAATAGTAATCTCAATAGAAAAATCCTTTATTAGGTTAGAATCTCCTTCTATTCTTTGTTAGATGGTGGAGACGAGGGACGAGTCTCCATTGGAGTTTTGTATGTTTCTAAATGAATTTATCCAATCAAATTTTGCAATGCTTTAATAAACTCTTCATTCTCTTGCTGACTGCCAATAGAAACGCGAATTGTATGGTCGTAGCCAAGCAAATGACCTGAACGAATGATAATACCTTGCTTTAACAATCCTTCAAATATTTCTTTTCCAGGCTGATTTAGCTTAATCATGATGAAGTTGGTATGGGAAGGAAAGAATTCTAATCCCATTTTTGTTAATTCCGTTTCTAAATACTTTCGACATTTTTCATTCTGAGTCGCGCAATATTCTACAAAATCTTCATCTTCTAAAGAAGCCAACGCAGCTGCTTGTGCTAATCGGTTTGTATTAAATGCATCTTTTACTTTCACTAATTCTTCGATGATAGACGGATGCATAATGCCATAGCCAATACGCAAGGATGCTAATCCATAAACTTTTGAAAAAGTGCGAAGAATGACTAGGTTGGAATTTGTCTGAAGAAAAGGAATCGTTTCTAAATATTCCTCGTCATTGACATACTCATAATAAGCTTCATCGATAACTAGCATAATATGTTTAGGTACATCGTTAATAAAGTCTGCTAATTCTTGTTTTCTCACGATAGTTCCTGTTGGATTATTTGGATTACAAATGACAATCATTTTCGTTTTTTCTGTAATCGCGTTATACATAGATTGTAGGTCATGAACACCATCCACTAGAGGAACAAGCACCGGGCTACCACCTTCAATTAATGTGTTCGTTTCATAACGAGGAAAGGTAACATCAGGCATAATGACTTCATCGTTTGCATCTATATAACTTTTTGTCAACAAACGAATAATTTCGTCAGAGCCATTTCCGATAATAATCTGATCCTTCTCTACCTGCAGTTTTTCAGCTAATTTATTAGCTAATGCTGGTGCTGTCATCTCAGGATAAAAATGCGTTTGATCCATTTCCGATAGCATCGCTTCCTTTGCTGATGCTGAATATCCATAAGGATTTTCATTCGATGCTAATTTAATGATTCTTTCAAGCCCTAATTCGCGCTGAACCTCTTCAATAGGCTTTCCTGCCACATATGCATGTATATTTTCAAGATTTTTTTTAGCTGTAATAGTAGTCATAAGATTATTCCTCCATTTAATGTAATTGTAATTCATTTTCCATATTCATTTTTCACTATACTCATAATAGAATATGCTCCACTATTTTTACATACAAAAACGTAGGATGTTTTCAATATTATTTTACATTTAAAATATATTAATCTATTTTTTTATTCGTTTTGTAATAACGAATAAAACACATCTCTACAAAAGAAAAACAGCTCTCTATCGTAAGAGAACTGCTTTTTATCTATGAATATTATTAACAATCATTCCATCCATTTTTTCTCTAAATCTTTAAAAGCACCTTGCAATTTATATACTTACTTTCCTTAATAAATCATTACATGAAAATAAAAAATGGCTCTTTACGTATAGATTGTTGTTAAACCCGCAGCCTGAATACACTTCGCTTTCCGCGGACGAGTGCCGAGCCTCCTCGTCGCTATGCTCCTGTGGGGTCTCGTCTTTCTCGCTTTTTCCGCAGGAGTCTACGTGTATTCAGGCTGCTCAGTGCTTCAACCTTGTTTATTATTTAATTCAAAAACAACAAACTTTTAGAAAACAGCCTAAAAAATTATGCCACTTGATCTTTATTTTCCGCTTTCCCTAATTCACTATTTTTTCTTCCATAAACCAAATAAACAAATAGACCAATTACCAGCCAAATACAAAAACTTATCCATGTATAACCTGGAAGCTGAATAATCAAAAATCCGCAAAATAGAACCGATAAAATTGGAACAACTGGTACAAACGGTACTTTAAAAGGTCTTTTTAATTCTGGCTGTGTTTTTCTTAATACAAGAATTCCAATGGATACAACAATAAAGGCAAATAATGTTCCGATATTTGCAAGCTCAGCCAATTTGTTCAATGGAACACACCCTGCAAAAACAGCTACAATAGCACCAGTAATTAGTGTATTAGAAATTGGTGTTTTCGTTTTTTTGTTAACATTTGATAAAACCTTAGGCAATAGCCCATCACGACTCATTGAATAAAACAACCTTGTTTGAGCATACAGCATGACAAGCAATACTGTTGTGATCCCGACAATCGCACCGAGAGAGATAAATCCAGCAGCCCAATCTTGCTGAATATATTGCAGGGCAAATGCAGCTGGGTTTTTTACATTTAATTCTGTATATGGGACAATTCCAGTAAGAATCGAGCTGACAATGATATAAAGAACGGTACAAACAGCTAGAGAAGCAATAATTCCTATTGGCATATTGCGCTGAGGATTCTTTACTTCTTCCGCCGCTGTAGCAACAGCATCGAATCCTAAATAAGCAAAGAATACAGTAGCAGCACCAACCGCAACTCCTGAAAAACCAAATGGCATAAAAGGTGTCCAATTTTCTGGTGTGACATAATTAAAACCTACAAAAATAAATAAAAGAATAACACTAACCTTTACAATAACCATAATGGCATTAAATCTAGACGATTTTTTTACACCGCTAATGAGAAGCGTGGTAATAAGAAAAACAATAAAAATAGCTGGCAAATCAATATACGTTCCTTTTTCAGGATTGTACGCACTCGTTAAGGCTGTTGGCAGATGTATCCCAAAACCTGAAAGAAGCCCTTGGAAATAACCAGACCAACCACTTGCAACAGCTGAAGAAGCAAGTCCATATTCTAAGATAAGATCCCACCCTAATATCCATGCAAGTAACTCCCCAAATGTAGCATAGCTATAAGTATAAGCACTTCCAGACGTAGGAACAATCGAAGCAAATTCAGAATAACAAAGGGCTGCGAATAAGCAAGCAAGTCCAGATAATACAAAAGAAATAACAAGTGCCGGACCTGCATGTAATGAAGCAGCTACTCCTGTTAATACAAAGATCCCTGTTCCAATAATCGCTCCTATCCCAAGCATTGTTAAATCAAAGGCACCTAAATCTTTTTTTAAATGAGATCCTTTGTTGTTTGCTTGAGACAATAATAAATCAATCGACTTTTTTCGAAAAAGATTCATATACTTTCCTCCAGTTAAAACATTAATGTTAGGTTTTCTAACTCGATATTCAATCCGAATTCATTCATTTTTTCGCTAATTGTATTATTTCCCATGAATAAATCAGTGTAAAAAAACTTTCTCCTTCCTTAGTTCTTAAATAATTTTCAATATTCTTTTTAATAATATTAAGTTATTAATAATGTTATTTATATAATAAAATGTATTTATTTTCATAATAAAAACTTCTATTTGTATAAAAATAGAGTAAAATATATTCAAATTAAACATTAGTATTTTATGGATTGCACCACAAACCCAATTATTTACATGCAAACAATATTCATCCACTAAAAACAATCTTCTCTTTTTATTAATTATTTCCTAAGATTCTCGCAGTTTTATTGACAAATAAAGACGAATATCCGCATTTCCCGATGTAACCTTTCCTCACATTCACCTCTAGTTTTTAGAGCCCTAAAAAGGCAACAAAATAAAATTGGTGAGTAACCAAAAGGGCTACCCACCAATAAGTAATTCTATATTTAAGATGATTTACCAGTTTCTAGCTTTTGTTCCGTCTCCAGCTCAGCTTCTATTTTGGAGCCTTTTGAAGATTCACCCATACGCCAGTAGACAAAAAAGCTTACTGCAATACAGGCTGATACGTAGAAAAAGAACAGTGATTCAGATCCAATGCTTTTTAGCCATAAGGCGATAAATTCGGCAGTTCCACCAAAAATCGCAACGGTAAGACCATAAGGAAGACCTACGCCAAGTGCACGAATTTCCGTTGGAAAGAGCTCAGCTTTTACAATTGCATTAATTGAAGTATAACCTGTTACAATAACAAGCCCAATCGTCATAAGAACAAAAGCAACAACGGGACTGGTTGTTTGTTTCATCAACATGAATAAAGGCACTGTTATCAATGTTCCTAAAATGCCAAAAGTCATTAATAATGGTCGGCGTCCAATTTTATCAGACAGCATACCGCCAATAGGTTGAAGTACGACAAATATTAGTAAAGCAATAAAGTTAATCCAAGTAACAACACCTTTGTCAAGTCCTACAGAATTCACCATGAATTTTTGTAAATAAGTTGTGTATGTGTAGAAAGCAACTGTTCCACCAAGTGTTAGTCCTACAACTGTTAACACAGCCTTAGGATGCTTCATTAGCGCTTTTATCGTACCAGCATTTTTTCTCTCTTTAGAATCCATCTTCTTAAATTGTTCTGATTCATCCATTGAGCGGCGCAGCCATAAAACACTTAACGCTCCTATTGCTCCAATGATAAAAGGAATACGCCATCCCCAAGACATCATATCTGCTTCGCTTAGGACGTTCTGAAGAATGATTTGCACTCCTAATGCTACCATCTGTCCAGCTACAAGCGTAACATATTGGAAACTTGAGTAGAAACCTCGACGACCGCTGCTAGCCATCTCAGATAGATAAGTTGCGGAGGTTCCATATTCTCCTCCTAAAGATATCCCTTGAAGCAAACGTGCTATAACAAGAATAATAGGAGATAGCAAGCCAATAGAACTATAATTTGGTGTAACGGCAATAATTAAGGAACCACTAGCCATAACAGTAATAGAGAGTGACAGAGCGGCACGGCGGCCATAACGGTCAGCATAACGTCCCATTAACAAGCTCCCTAATGGACGCATTAGAAAACCAACAGCAAAGATAGCAGCCGTATTAAGTAGTTGACTTGTCGCGTCTCCTTCAGGAAAAAACTGGGATGAGAAATATATGGCAAATGCAGAATATACATACCAGTCATACCACTCGATTAGATTTCCAACTGAACCTTTAAAAATATTACTTGTAATGCGTTTAGTGTTTGCAATCTCAGAAGTGTTAGCCATTATCAAAACCTCTTTTCTTTAAAATAAATGGTTTTGGTGTAAAATTTACAACCGGGTTTTAACGTTTCATTCCAACTTTAATAAAGTGAAACTTCAATTAGTGGGGTATTATTGCCCGTTCATACGGGATAAAAAGCTACAAAGTTTCTTACTTAACCCTTCTACAAAATAACCTCTAGGAGCTTTATGTTGTATTCTATTTAAGCATCCTGTATAAAGAATTAATCCACAACGATTTTCCATATTAAATGAGAGTTTATTGCATCGATTATAGATAGAGGGGAGTGAAAAAATGAGAGTTAATAAAGTTTGAAACTTATTTTGAATATTATAATACTAGAAATTACCCATCTTTTTATGTTGAATTTAGTAGAATCTTGTAGGAACCAAACTTTTTTGAGTTTATCATTAACTCTGACTTTTGTCTAGAGAAGTTCAACTAAATTTATTCAACATAGATGTACAAAACATACAAATCTCTTAGAAACACAGCATATTTAAAAGGAAGAGAAAACACATTCCCTCCCTAAAAGACAACTACCTTATACTGTGGAATATTTATGAAACAAGATCTTTCAGGTAGTACATGTGTACCAGTCCATTAATCATCAACATCTTTCCATCTCTTCCCAAACACTTCATGAACATTATTAAAAATAATAAAAGCGTTAGGGTCGATTTTAGTTACAATTTTTCTTAGTTTTACCGTTTCTTTACGACTAATAACACAGTAAATAACTTCTTTCTCCTGTCTTGTATATCCACCTTTTCCATTAAGAAAAGTTACTCCTCTTTGCAATTCAGCTAGTATTTGTTTTGAAATTGCTTCTGGCATTATCGACATAATAGTGACGGCTTTTGCTGCATAGGAACCCTCTTGTATGTAATCAATTAGCTTAACTCCAACAAAAACAGCTAAAATCGTGTACATTGCACCTTCCAAATCTAAATAAACTAAAGATAGCAGCAAAACAACCGCATCAACAATCAGTATCGTGCTCCCCATGCTCCAACCAAAATATTTTTGAAATAATCTCGCGATGATATCTACACCATCGGTCATGCCACCAAATCTGAATACGATGCCTAAACCTATTCCAACTGCTACTCCCGCATATATCGATGCCAGCAGCTTATCATCCATTACAAGGGAGCATTGTTGGAAAATAGTTAGAAAAACAGACAAACATACCGTTCCTACAATAGTGAGGATAAAACTTTCCCTCCCCATTATTTTCCACCCTATCAACAGCAAAGGCATATTTATGAAGATGCTCGATAAGCCCGGATCCCAGCTGAATAAGTAATTAAGGATCAGAGCGATCCCCATAATGCCGCCTTCTGAGAGTCCATTTGCAATATTGAAATAGTTTACCCCCCATCCCACAATGGCTGATCCTAACATAATAAAAAAGATATTAATCGACCAAGTTTTCATATATACCTCTCATTCTAGTTACTAATTATCGATATTTTATTATATAAATCTTATATTCCTTTAAGGTGACTTCAATATGACTGACTATCATTCATTATACTTTATAATCAATTATTTTTACAATCCCTCGTAGGGAAAAGAGGATAATCGAAATTGCTTGATAAAACAAAGGATAAGGAAAAACTCAGAGCGATTACTATCGCTCCGAGTTTTTATTCATTACTTCAAGTTAATTCCAAGAAATTTGAGTTTTGTCATTTCTTCGATTGCATAAGGAACTCCCTCTAAACCGTTCCCGCTTTTCTTAACGCCGCCATATGGATAATTATCTTGACGAACAGTTGAGACATCGTTAATCCAAACTCCGCCCGTCTCCAATGAATCAAAAAGTCGGAAAGCACGTTGGATATCAGAAGTAAACACACCGGCCTGCAATCCATAATCCGAGTCATTTGCGGCAGCAATCACTTCTTCTTCTGTTTCAAAAGGAATAACCGTCACAATCGGGGCAAACACCTCTTGGCAGACAACCTTCATAGAAGGATTTACATTTGCGAGCACAGTTGGCTCTAGAATTGTATTTATACGCTGGCCACCTGTAAGTACTACTGCCCCTTCTGCCACTGCTTCATTAATCCAATCCTCTGCTCGTTTCGCTGCATCTTCTGTAATTAACGGACCAATATCGGTCGTTTCCTGGGATGGCTCTCCCACTTTTAACGTTTCAATCTTTGGCAACAATGCATCCAAAAATGAGCTATACACCTCTTTATGAACGTAAATACGTTGAACAGAAATACATGCTTGTCCGGCGAAGGCAAATCCACCTTTTACCACACCTGCTGCTGCCGCTTCTATATTAGCATCTTCAAAAATAATATTCGGTGAATTCGATCCCAGCTCTAAAGTGACCTTTCGATTGCCAGCCATTTCTTTAATCTTAAAACCAACCGGACCACTGCCTGTAAACGTCACATTCTTAACATATGGATGTGTCACTAACGGAGGGACAAGTTCTGTTCCTAGTCCATTTACTACATTAATCACCCCGTCTGGAAGACCGGCTTCTTTCATTAATTGCACTAATTTCATCGCAGAAAGCGGTGTTTTCTCTGCTGGTTTCAAGACTACTGTACAGCCAGCAGCTATAGCTGGCCCAAGCTTATGGAGCACAAGATTTAAAGGAAAGTTAAATGGCGTAATCGCAGCTACTACTCCTACCGGAATTCGTTTCGCCAACCCAATTTTTCCTTCCCCGCCTACAGCCGAATCCATTTTAATCAGCTCTCCATCGTTCCGCTTTGCTTCTTCCGATGCAAAACGTAATACCATCACAGCACGAGCCACTTCTCCTCTCGCATCCCGAATCGGCTTCCCTGCTTCTTGACATAACAATTGAGCAAACTCTTCTGTACGTGCTTCCAATAAATCGGCAGACTTACGGAGAATATCCGATCGTTGATGTGCTGGCATGTTTTTCATCGTGTTTTTAAAAGTATGTTGAGCAACGTTAATCGCTTCTTCAAGATCATCCAATGTAGAAAAATCAACGATCCCTACTAGCTTGCCATTGTATGGGCTGAGTACCTCGTGCTGTTTACGTTTATCCCCTTTTAATTCTTTTCCATTAATAAACGATCCAATATGTATCATTTCTTTCCTCCTAATTAATGTCCAACCTTTTTAATAAATGATTTAGTCCGTTCATGCTGAGGATTGTGGAAAAATTCCTTTGGATGCCCCTCCTCTACAATTACTCCGCCATCCATAAAAATAATTCGATCACCAACTTCTTCAGCAAACTTCATCTCATGAGTAACTAAAACCATGGTCATCCCTTCCTCTCCAAGACCCCGTATAACATTTAAAACTTCCCCGACTAATTCAGGATCAAGCGCAGACGTAGCTTCATCAAACAACATGACTTTCGGCTCCATCGCAAGCGCACGAGCTATCGCCACTCTTTGCTGTTGTCCTCCAGAGAGTTGGCTAGGATAATGATTCATCCTTTCTTCTAATCCTACTTTTCTTAAATATTTTTCTGCTGTTTCTCTAGCAGCTTCCTTTGACTTTTTTCGAATTTTGATTTGAGCTGCCATGACATTTTCTAGCGCTGTCATCGTAGGAAATAAATTAAACCGCTGAAAAACCATGCCGACTTCAGTTCGAAGCGAAGCAACATGTTTTTCATTAAATTTCTTTTTCGGTTCTACAAAATAATGTCCTTCTATTTTTACTATTCCAGATGTCGGGATTTCCAGATAGTTGAGGCAGCGTAGCAGCGTTGATTTTCCGGATCCCGAAGGACCAATTATTACAACCTTCTCACCTTGTGAAATCTTTAAATCAATTCCCTTTAAAATTTCATTAGATCCAAAAGACTTATAAAGCTGTTTTACTTCAATTATAGGTTTACACATGACGCATCAATCTCCTCTCCATCATACGAACTAACTGTGACAAAGGTAAGCTTAAGATAAGATACGCTGCAGCTAAAATCGTATAGGATTCAATTGTTAAAAACGTTTGAGAGGCGTAAGCTTGAGTACGAAGCAATAACTCATTCACAGTTATAAAAGCTAAAAGAGAGGTATCTTTAATCATCATGATCACATAATTTCCTAAGGTTGGAAGGGCAATTCGGGAAGCTTGCGGAATAACAATTGACCACATGGCTTGACGATTGGTATATCCTAGAGCTAAAGCTGCTTCTGTTTGCCCCTTATCTACTGAAATAATGGCTGAACGTATAACCTCTGATAAATAACAACCATAGTTAACACCTAATCCAACCATACCCGCTACAAATGGGCTAAGATTAAATTGATATTCTGGGCTCCAGATTTGTCCCACTAATGTGATCAGCAATGGAACTACATAGTACATATACACTAATTGAACAAGTAAAGGAGTACCGCGAATAATTTCTAACACTATCACTAATAACCCATTTAAAACTTTTATTTTCGAAATTCTTCCTAGTGCAATTAAAGTTCCTAATAGAAGGGCCAAAGCAAAACCAGATAAAGTTGCACCTAGTACAATCCAAATTCCTTCCCATAAAACAGAACTAAGCTCTCGAAAAGCTGTTGCAAAATCTAAATTCTCTATTACATTCATTCCATCACCTCTTTAATAGAAGAAAGGGAAGGATATTCTCCCCCCTCCCTCACTTATTTTCCTGCAGGAACAAAATTATCTTCGTTTAGTCCATACTTTTTAAGGACTTCCAAGATAAAGCCTTCTTCTTTTAAATTATTCAATTCTTTGTTTACCGCTTCTAAAAGCTCTGTGTCATTCTTTCTTACTGCAGCTCCAATATTTCCAGCGGCTTCTGCTTTATAAGGAGAAACTAATTTTATGTTTAAAGATTGATCTTTTGTGATACTGTACCCTGCAACTGCACTATCCGTAATACAAGCATCAATCTTTTTCGTATTTACCGCTAATAATAGTTCAGCCTGAGAACCAAAGACTGTAACCTCTTTGATTTTCCCCTCTTTTTGCAGCTTTTGTGCAAATTCAAGAAAAGCTGTACCCTTTTGACCACCAACAACTTTATCTTTTAAATCATCAAGGCCTTTAATAGGAGAATCCTTTAAAACGACAAGTGCTTCACCTTCTGTATACCAAATATTTGTAAAATTGACGATTTTCTCTCGTTCAGGTTTTATATACATTCCGTCCGTTACCATATCAATATTTTTATTATTTAATTCGAGTAACAAATTCTCAAATTTTACTTCTTTCATTTCAACCTTTGGTATACCAAGGCGTTTCCCAATTTCTTTCATAATTTCAGCGTCTATGCCGCTAAATTCCTTTGTATCTTTATCAATAAAGGCAAAAGGTGCATCATTAGATGAACCAACGACCAATACCCCTTTTTTCTTTGCTTCCTCTAAAGTATTACTGACTTTAGTAGAATCATTGTTTCCATCTGAAGAAGCTTTTTCATTTGGACTCCCACAGCCTACTAAAATAATCGAAAGAATCGTTGCTAATAATAATAGTTGAAACTGCTTTTTCATATAAATTCCCCCTAATAGTAAATAATGAATCTACAAAAATCAGACTAGTTTACTATCAAACAGTGATTCGCTTCCCAAGTGTTTCCTCCACTACCTGTTCAAGCACACTTAAACCTTCTTCAAGCTGCTCATTTGTTATCACAATCGGCACTAAAACACGAATACAATTCCCAAATATTCCCGCATTTAAAAGAATGACACCTTTTTGTTGAGCAGCACTAATAATTTGACTAACAATCTCTTTGTTCGGTTCTTTTGTCACAGGATCCTTTACAAATTCAATCGCCACCATAGAACCTAATCCGCGTACTTCGCCGATTTCTGGATACTTTTCTTTCCATGAGTTAAATCTGGTAGTTAAAAGCTTTCCAATCTTTTGAGAGCGTTCATTTAACTTTTCTTCTTCAATGATTTTAATAACCTCAAGAGCCGCTACACAACCAAGTGGACTTCCACCATATGTACCCCCTATTTCACCCGGGTTCGGAGCATCCATAATTTCTGAACTTCCAACAACAGCAGAAATAGGAAGACCAGCCCCAAGGGATTTGGAGATTGTGATTAAATCTGGTACAACATCAAATTGTTCAATCGCAAACATCGTTCCAGTACGAGCAAAGCCTGTTTGAATCTCATCTGCAATAAATAAAATCCCATACTTTTCACAAATTTTCTTTAGACCCTGCATAAAACTTGCAGATGGAACAATAAATCCTCCTTCTCCTTGAACTGGCTCAATAATAAGAGCGGCGATTTCCTCAACTGGTGCTTCAGAAATAAAGAAGTTTTCTAATCGCTGCAGCATTTCTTGATCCAGTTGTTCATTCGTCATACCTTCCGGCTTGCGATAGTAATAAGGATGACCGATCTTATACGTTTCTGGAGCAAATGGTCCAAATTCGAATTTATATGGTTTTACCTTACTCGTTAACGATAAAGTTAAAAGCGTACGTCCATGGTAACCTCTTTCGAAAGAAATAATCCCTTTCTTTCCTGTATATTTACGCGCAATTTTAATCGCATTTTCAACCGCTTCAGCACCACTATTCGCAAAAAAAGCTTTCTTCGCGTGATCACCAGGTGTAATTCGAACTAATTCCTCTGCTAACTTTACATAAGGTTCATACATCATGACATTAAAACAAGTATGGATATACTTATCTAATTGATTTTTTATAGCTTCTACCACTTGAGCAGGTCGATGTCCTACATTTAAGGTACCGATCGCCCCAGCAAAGTCTAGAAAAGTATTGCCATCAATATCTGTCAACAAAGCACCTTCCCCTTGCTCTGCAAATGACAAAACCGTATTAAACGGTCCACGAGGGACAACTGCCTCTTTTCGTTTTAATAATTCCTTTGACTTAGGTCCTGGTATCGTTGTTTTCATTTGAATAAATGACATTTTAAATCCTCCTTTAGTGCACAAAGATTTTATATAATTTATTTTTTTAAATAAAGCTTCTTCTTAATACTATATTTAATAGAAAGTGATTTCTGAAAATAGAACGAACCTATTAGTGTACAATTTTTGTATACAATTTAACTAAAAAAAATAGAGGTTCTTCCTTGTTAGAAGGTGTTCTATTTGAATAGAATATAACACCCCTTTTAGGGTACAATTTTTGTATACAATAGTTCCCAAAAATCAAGTATATTTCTCTATAATTTGGTTAATTGAAAGGGAAGAAGTAAATTTCTTCGAAAAATCGATATCTTTTGTAATCATTGGAATATGATGATAAGCAAGCCTTTTCGCTTCCATTGAATTTTTGGCTTTAATAGCTTCATATAATAAAACATGTTCATTATATACATCAAAGCAATGATCATCTGAAACATCATAAAATGTTAGAATAATGTGAGTTAAAGAAATTATTTTCCTAAGACTATCAAATAAATATGGATTTCCAGAAGCTTCAATAATTTTCATACGAAATTGTTCAATGATAGGAAGAGCTTTTTTAGGTTCATTTTGTTTATAAAGCTCAAGTTCTTGATCTAAACAATTTTTAATAAATTTCAATTGCTGCGTGGTTGCATGAATAGCTGCTAAAGCTGCCGCTTCTGGTTCTAAAATTTGACGAACAAAAAAGATTTGTTCCGCTTCTTTTGGATCAGGACAATATACAAACGCCCCTCGATTTGGAATCATCACAATTAAGGAATCATATTTCAAACGTTGTAATACAGCTCGAATAGGCGTACGACTTACTCCAAAAGCTTCAGCAAGAGAAGTTTCAATTAATTGCGTTCCTGGTAAAAGCTCTGTATTAAAGATGGCCTTTCTTAAAATTTGATAAATTTCTTCTTCACGTACTTTTAATTGTTGCAATATTATACCTCCCTCTGTAAATCTAGGTGAAAAACACAACTTTACATAGAGAATTCAACTCAAATATGGTCGTTATCTTTAAGACATTCTACGATTACAATCTCTAATTCATTTTTGTATTTTGATGAAGTAAATCTGTTTGTTAAAAGCATCATACCATGCTCGTTTATTATTATCAGAATATTTGTAATATTTTCTAACATAGTTTTTTTTAATTTTCTGTTACATTGTTTTTATATCCACATCAATTTGGCTTGACGGTTCAAGCTCATCCATTTCATTAAAGCTGATTTTTCCAGGGTTAACTTTAAAGAATTTTGTGATAATTAGAAGGTAAACAAACCCTATCACAGCCCAGCTAATCCCTACGATGAAAGAATTTTTTTCAAGATTTAACCAAAGGATTGCAATAGCTCCAGCACCTAAAAGAGGCATGATAATGTAATTAAATAATTCTTTTGTCGTTTTATGTTTTTTCTTTCGAACTGCAAAATGAGCGATAACGGATAAGTTTACAAAAGTAAATGCAATTAATGCACCAAAATTAATAAAGCTAGTAGCCGTTCCTAAATCAAAAAAGATCGCTGACAAGGAAACTAAACCAACTATTAATATATTTAAAACAGGCGTTCTTAATTTAGAATGAACATATCCAAATACTTTTTTCGGGAGAATATGATCACGACCCATAACATACAGTAGCCTAGACACACTAGCATGGGAGGAAATCCCTGAAGCGATTACCCCTGCCAGTCCACCTGCTAGAAATACCATTTGAAAGAATACTCCACCCATATATAGAACAATTTCAGGAGAGGAAGCTTCTGGATTTTTAAAATCTGATGGACTCGGAAAAACAGATTGAATAAAATAGGCTGTTACCGTAAACATAATTCCACCTATAAGAGCAGTCAGAAAAATAGCTCGGGGAATTGTTTTTTTAGGATTTGGCGTTTCTTCTGACAACATCGCAACTGCGTCAAAACCTAAATAAGAGAAGCACATCAATGTTGCACCTGCAACAAGGCTCGATATATCTAAGCCTTTTTCATAAAAAGGCTGCAAAGAGAAGAGTGCACCGGTACCCTCACCGTTAAAAAGACCTTTGATTGCCACACTAATAAATAGAACTAATATGATAATTTGAAACAAAACAAGAAAGGTATTAAAATTAGCTGTAAAATTGACGCTTCGTAAATTCAGCAATGTTGTAATGAAAACAAATCCAACAACCCATATCCATTCAGGAAGGCTTGGGAAAAGGGAATGTAGATAAATTTGAAAAATCAAGGCATTCACCATTGGCAAAAATAAATAATCCATTAACGCAGACCATCCAACTACAAACCCTATATGAGTGTTCATTGTTTTTTGCGTATATGTATACGCTGAACCTGCTGTCGGAAACACTTGAATCATTTTTTTATAGCTGACAGCTGTTAACAGCATTGCAACTAACGCAATTAAATAGGCTAATGGGACATGTCCATTTGTAAGTTCAGACGCAATCCCAAACGTATCAAATACAACCATAGGGGTCATATAACCTATCCCCATTAATACAATTTGCCATAATTTCAATGAACGTTTTAATGTAACATTTTGCACGTATCTTCCCCCTTTAAATTAAAAGCTGAATATTATGAAAATTTATCTTGAAATAAGTAATTACGTAAACTATGAATGAACGTCAATCACTATCAGGGATAATATAAAAAGTTTTTACAACCTCTTAATGACTGACTTTCATTCATTTGTTCCTAATCTAAATATATCAATTTTCAAAAACTTGTCTTGTGTTTTGATAGATTTTCTAACATTGTTTTTCACTTAACAAAGGAGCATTAGTTTAATATTAACTAACTTATATTTAAATTTGTTCTAGTACTTTCTTAAAGCTGCTTACTACATGATCTACTTCTTCTTTTGAAATCGTTAAAGGCGGCTCGATACGAATAGTTTTTGAGTTTACAAGGGTTCCTGCTACTAAGATACCTTCATCAAACATTCCTTTAGATAATGCGTAGCCGACTTCATCTTGGTGAAACTCAATCCCAATCATCAATCCTTTTCCTCTAATTTCCATCACTTTATTTTCATGACCTTTGGCAGCTTCTTTTAGTTCATTTAAAAAGTATTCTCCTATTTCAGCAGCACGTTCCGGTAAATTTTCTTCTATTAATACGTTAAAAGTCGCAATCGCTGCTGCACAAGCAAGCGGGTTTCCTCCAAACGTAGTTGTATGCATAAATGGATTGTCAAAAAGACTTTTAAAAACATGCTCTTTCGCAATGATGGCACCAGCTGGCATTACTCCACCACCAAATGCTTTCGCTAAACATAAAATGTCTGGTACAACCTCATATAAATCAGCGGCAAACATTTTTCCTGTTCTTCCCATTCCTGTTTGAACCTCATCAAAAATAAGAATAGCATCATACTGGTCACATAATTCTCGTACTTGTTTCAAATAATTCTCAGGAGGTAGAATAATCCCACCTTCACCTTGGATTGGTTCAAGAATAACTGCTGCCACATCTTCACCTACTAATGCACATGTTTCAAATGTCTTTCTCATCATGTCGATATCTCCAAATGGAACATGACGGAATCCCGGTATTAATGGCAAAAATGGCTTACGGAACATCCCTTTTGCTGTACCTGATAAGGAGCCGAGACTTTTTCCGTGAAAGGATCGAGTAGTTGAAATAAATGTCGTGCGATCGCTATACATTTTAGCTAGCTTTAGGGCAGCCTCCACGCTTTCCGTACCACTATTCGTAAAGAAAGAATATTTTAAATCTCCAGGCGTTACATCCGCTAGAATTTTTGCAAGCATTGCACGAAGTGGATCCAATAAGTCTTGACTATGTAATGCTTGGCGTTTTAATTGGTCTTCAACCGCTTTTACTACTTTTGGATGGCGGTGACCAACATTGTAGATTCCAAAACCACCTAGGCAATCGATATATTTTTTCCCGTTAACATCTGTAAAGCATGAACCTTCATCTGACCATTCTACTGCAGCAAATTGTGTATCAATCGTTACTGTTTTTCGATATTCAAGAAACCCTGGGTTCACATGGTCTCTAAAGCCATTAACTGTTTCTTGTGTTATCCAAGCAGCTTCTTCTTTTGTCACGTCTTGTTTTTCAATTAACTGAAGAACTTTCTGAATATACTCATTCACCTGTGTGTATTTCTCATCCGCATTGTTTTTTACTTCTTTTACTGTTGTACTCATATTAATCTCTCCTCTTATTAATAATTGTCTAGCCCCAGTCCATTCGTCGCTAAACGGGCGCTTCCGCTTTTCTT
>NZ_JBQTCX010000014.1:0-113249 GCF_052663115.1 Niallia yueguangensis | reverse complement strand
TGCTCTAAAAAATAGGGATACTGCTTCTTTTCATGCGCCATGGTGCAAATTTTTGTTGCATGAGTGTCTACCCTGAAAATAAGCTCTGTTAAAAAGGGTTTTCCGAAGCTTATCGCTCGCTTTCCGCGGACGAACTGGCAAGTCCCTTTGCTCGTACCCGTCTTGCGGGGTCTTGCCAGACCGCTTTTCCGCAGGAGTCTCGCAAATTTCCTTCCAAAATCAACATTATCGTTTAACAGAGCCTTTATTTTAAAGAATGGAGGAGTTCAATAACTACTTTGATGTTACAGAAAAAACCATTGACAAGAGGCATCTTCCTAACTATGATAATGATAATTGTTATCAATTATATTTTTTGTTTTAATCATTTTAGGGAGGAATTATTTACAGATGTTTAAGAAAAAAAGGAAATTCGTTGTATTGATCTCAGCTATGATTCTGCTTTTATCGATTTCCCTTTTAGGTTGTACAAAGCAGGAAAGCAAGCAGACATCTAAGAAAGAAAAAAATGAACTCACCTTTTCATGGCCGAGGGATATAGGAGAAATGAATCCACATGTTTACAATCCTTCGCAAATGTTTGCCCAATCGATGATTTACGAGCCATTAATCAGTTATAAAGAGGGGGGAGAGCTTCAACCTGCTTTAGCTGAATCATGGAATATATCTGAGGATGGGAAGGAGTACACTTTTCATCTCCGCCAAAATGTAAAGTTTTCTGATGGAAGCAGCTTTAATGCTAATATTGTAAAAAAGAATTTTGATGCGATCATGAAAAATTCTGCCTTACATAGCTGGTTAAGGTTAATTACTGTTATTGATAAGACTGAGGCAGTGGACGAGAATACGTTCAAAATCACGTTAACAGAGCCATATTATCCAACATTGCAGGAACTAGCGGTAGTTCGTCCAGTGCGTTTCCTAGGAGAAGCTGGATTCCCTAAAGATGGGGATACATCTAAAGGTGTGGAAAAACCAATTGGAACCGGTCCATGGGTGCTAGAGGATTATAAAAAAGATGAATATGCGACATTTACTCATAATCCAAATTATTGGGGAGAAAAGCCGAAAGCTAAAAAAATAGTCGTGAAAATAATTCCTGATGCAGAGACAAGAGTACTTGCCTTTGAAAAAGGGGATTTAGATTTAATTTATGGCGAAGGTGCAATTAGCCTAGATGCCTTTAATCAATTGAAAGATTCAGGAAAATATGAAACGAGCATTTCTGACCCTGTTGCAACAAGACAGTTAGTAATGAATACAACTAAAGAGCAGCTTTCAGACGTAAAAGTGCGAGTAGCACTTCAACATGGTTTTAATAAACAAGCAATGGTGGATGGAGTTACTTCCGGACTGGAAGAGAAGGCGGACAATATTCTACCTGAAAACTTCCCATATACTGACATTGATGCAGCGCCTATTCATTACGATTTGAAAAAAGCAGAAGCATATTTAGATGAAGCAGGCTGGAAGCTGCCATCCGGAAAAACGATCCGTGAGAAAGATGGTAAAACGCTTGAGCTAGAATTGATGTATGAAAAGTCGGATCCAATTCAAAAAGCAATGGCAGAAACACTGCAAGCTGAATGGGCAACAATCGGCATCAAGTTAAATATTACAGGTGTTGAATTAACGGTTCAAATAAAAAGGTTCAAAGAAAACAACTTTGATTTGAATTTCTTTAGCAATTATGGAGCACCATATGATCCACATACTTTCGTTAACGTTGTTTCGAAGGAAGGATTTGGATTCTCTGAAGCGATAGCAAACTTGCCGATGAAACAAGAGCTAAATCAGCAAATACAGGATGTACTAAGGTCGACTGATGAGAAAAAACGACAAGAATTATACAGCTCTATACTGAAGACATTACAGGAGCAGGGAGCCATCTTGCCAATCTCTTATATTAAGAAAACAGCTGTGTATCAAAAAGATGTAAATGGCTTTACGTTCCCAGCCAATCGGGATGAAAATCCATTCTTAGGTGTTGGCATTGGTAATTAAACAGATGAAGGAAAATATATAGATTGTAAGGTATTAATGAAGAATTAAGAACGATATTTCCATGAAAATTAAAAAAACTAGCAAAGAAAAATTCATATTCTCTTTGCTAGTTTTTTACCATAACATTTCAATTACTATCCTCTAATGCAGCAAATCATCCCAAAACGACCTTTATATCACAGAAATAATCATTGACAATAGGAATCTTGATAACTATGATAATTCTAGTGATAATTATTATCAATTATTGTTATTATTTCATTCAGGAAGAAATGATGTACTAATGCTAAAGCAAGGATATTAAGAAAACAGCTGTGTATCAGAAAGATATTAATGGCTTTACATTCCAGCTAATCGTGATGAACATCCATTCACAGACATTAGTATTAAAAATTAAACAGCAGGAGGAATATCATGGGCAGCTACATTATGAAACGAATTTTTGCTATTATCCCTATTTTTCTGTTTGCCACACTTCTCACCTTCTTAATGATTCATCTTTCACCAGTCGATCCTGCGGAAGCTTATTTGACTGGTGCCCATATTCAGCCGACTGAGGAGATTTTGGAGCAGAAAAGACAGGAGTTCGGTCTAGATCAGCCGCTGCTCGTTCAATATATTCAATCTGTAATAAAGATATGCCAACTTGATTTTGGCATATCTTATCTTTCAAATGAACCTGTTTTGCAAGAGGTGATGGAGCGAATGCCTGCAACAGTCCAATTAGCTATAAGCAGCATTTGTTTAGCTATATTTGTCAGCGTCCCGCTTGGATTTTTAGCTGCAGTCAAAAAAAATAGTGCGATTGATCATTTCAGCCGAATTCTTGCCTTTTTCGGTGCTTCCATACCGCAGTTTTGGCTAGGATATTTATTGATTGTTTTGTTTGCTGTAAAACTTGATTTGCTTCCTGTGGAAGGAATAGGAACATGGCAGCATCTTATTCTTCCGTCGCTAACGTTGGCTTTGCCGCTGATTGCTATTTATACCCGTCTGCTTCGCATCAGTGTTTTGGAAAATTTGCAGGAGCCTTATGTGTTATATGCTAGAACGAGAGGCATCAACGAGAGAGTCATTATGGTAAAACATGTATTAAAAATTGCGATTTCACCAATGATTACAGGAATTGGGATGAATGTTGGCAAATTGCTTACCGGTACGATTATTGTCGAGTCCGTTTTTTCATGGCCTGGATTTGGACGCTATTTTATTGAGGCAATTTTTAATCGAGATATACCAGTAATCCAATGTTATGTGTTTTTTGCAGCTTGTTTGTTTATTTTGTGCAATCTGGTCGTAGATATGGTGCAAATGTATATGGACCCACGGATTTCTAGGAAAGGAGGAACGGACCAATGATGGTGAGAATAAAGAACATTCTTAAGAGTCCAAAGACTATTATTGTATGCTCGATTACGTTATTTATTCTTTTTATGCTGACAATCTTGGCTCCATGGATCTCTCCGCACGACCCGATTCAAGTGAATTTGACGCTCAAACTGCAGCCTCCATCACTTGAATATCCATTGGGTACCGATTATTTAGGAAGATGCAATCTCTCACGACTTTTATATGGTGCTCGCATTTCATTAGGTTTTGCGTCTCTGATTTTCCTTTCTTCATTAGGAATCGGTTTGCTTGTTGGAACATTTGCAGGTTACAAGGGGGGATGGATCGACCTTGTGCTGATGAGATTTTGTGAGGGCGTAATGGCGTTTCCAAACCTTGTTCTTATCCTAGGTTTAGTAGGGATATTCGGTCCTGGTCTGACACAAGTAATTTTAGCGATGATGCTTGTACAGTGGGTGTATTACGCTCGGATGTTTCGCGGCATCGTGCTTAGCTTTAAAGAAAAGGATTTTATTGCCGCTGCTAAAATAAATGGAACTTCACAATGGAAAATTATCAGGAAGCATATTATGCCAAATGTACTTCCGCCAATTGTTGTAATGGGAACGCTGGAAATGGGCTGGGCAATCATGGATATTTCTGCTCTGTCCTTTCTCGGATTCGGTATTCAGCCGCCTACACCAGAATGGGGGGCAATGATTCATGAAGGAAAAGCATATATACGAAGTAATCCTGAGTTAATGCTGTATCCAGGTATAATGATTATGCTTGTTGTTATCACATTTAATGTGTTAGGAGAAGCATTGTCAGAACGGTTTGGGGTAAAACGACGTTTTTTAAGAAGGAATGAGACTATTGATAGAGAAACAGCATAATGTTTTGCAAGTGAGCGGCCTAAATGTGACGGCAAAGACTTTAAATGGAACAGTTCCATTAGTGCAAGACATCCATTTTGAATTGCAGCCCGGGCGTGTGCTAGGTCTTGTAGGAGAAAGCGGCAGTGGCAAAACGATTACTTGTTTGTCTCTTCTTAAGCTTCTTGACTATAAGACCACTAGTGTAGAAGGAAGTATACGATTACATGGAAAAGAATTAAATATGTTGGGAAATAAGGAGATGAAACGGATTCGTGGTAAAGAAATGGCGCTTATTATGCAAAATCCAATGAACGCCTTTACTCCCGTCCGTACCATCGGAAATCAATTTATAGAAACAATTCGCACCCATACTGCTTTAACAAAGAAGGAAGCATGGGAACTTGCTGTCGCTTCTTTGCATGATGTGAATTTACCAAATCCTTCTGAGCTGATGCGACGATATCCTTTTCAATTAAGTGGTGGCATGTTGCAGCGGGTAATGATTGCGATGTCACTATCTTTAAAGCCATCCGTCATCATTGCCGATGAGCCAACAACCGCACTCGATGTAACGAACCAATTACAGGTTTTGCGTCTGTTGGATTCTATTCGTTCAAAATATGATGCGTCCATTTTATTAATTTCTCACGACCTCGGTGTTATTGCTGAAATGGCTGACGATGTTGCGGTTATGCACAAGGGAAGAATTGTAGAAAAAGCGGATGTTTACGAGCTGTTTGATAACCCACAGCATGAGTATACGAAAAAGTTACTTCATGCTAGACCTTCGTTAAACTTAAATAAGCAAGTTAGATTACTAGATTAGTTTTTTGAATAGGGGGTGGAAAAATGAGTTTACTGCAGGTGAAGGAAGTAACGCATACTTATAGTTCTTTTCGTTTATTTGGAAAAAAAGATCAAGGAAAAAAGGTGCTTTCAAACGTTTCTATTTCCATAGAACAAGGAATGTGTCTCGGGCTTCTCGGAATGAGTGGAGCAGGGAAAAGTACACTAGGCAAAGTGATTCTTGGATTAGAAAAGCCTCAAAAGGGTCAAGTTCTTTTTCAAGGGCATGATTTTTATCACACGGATCGGAATACGCGAAAACGACTTCGCCGCGATCTTCAAGTCGTGTTTCAAGATTGCTATTCTTCCGTCAATCCACGAATGACAGCAGAACAAATTATCGGTGAACCGCTGCAAAACTACGAAAGAATGTCTGTGGATGAACAAAAACAAACCATTGGAGAATTGTTAGAAAAAGTCGGGTTGAATAGTGGGGATATGCGGAAGTATCCTCATCAATTTAGTGGAGGACAGCTGCAAAGAATTAATATTGCAAGAGCGATTGCCTTAAAACCGAAATTAATTGTATTGGATGAGGCGGTAAGCAGTTTAGATATGGTCAATCAAACAAACATATTAGAGTTGTTAAACGAGTTGAAATCGGTATTTGGTCTCTCTTATCTTTTTATTACACACGACTTGAAAGCGGCCTATTCTATTTCCGACTCTTTGGCTGTAATGGAGAAAGGGGAAGTGGTCGAGCATTGCGATTATAAAGATCAATTTTTTTATTCTTCTCACCCCGCTGTGAAAACGCTCGTTTCGTCCATGCTTCCAGAGCATCCCCGCTACCGTACAAGAGGGAAGTGATAGGCAAAAAGAAGTGTACGAATGCATAGCGATTTTTTCTTAAGGCTGTTTTCTAAAAGTTTGTTGCTTTTTAATAAGTTGAAAAACCGTTTTGAATACGGAGCAGCTTGAATACACGTAGACTCTTACAGGATTAGCGAGACAGGCGAGACCCTACAGGAGTGAAACGACGAAGTGGCTCGGCGGCGGAAAGCGAAGTGTATTCAGGCTGGGGTTAAATAACAATAATCTATACGAAAAGAGCCTTTCTTAAATAGAAGAATAGATTACTAAAATATTAAAAAAAGATAAAAATATGTAAATTCTAATAGTAATAAATTGACGGTTAAATACTTTAGTTATATAATTATGAATGTATAAAAAAGGAAAAAATAAACAACATGAAGCGCTAAAAAGCCTCTAAGTATGATGATGTAAAGTTTACGATTCGGTAATCCCCGTTTTTTCAGTAACTCAATTATCAAATGCTTGTGAGGATATTTTTATGCGCTTTTTTATTTCTTTTTTATTCAAAAAATTATTTAATTGGAGGAATGGAAAATGGAAAAAATGTGCATGGATATGACAATGATGGTATGTATGGAAAGAATGATGTGTGAAATGAATTGTATGAAAATGATGATGGACAAGATGTCTGATATGGAAATGGATGAAATGATGTCAAAGATGCAAGAGTGCGATGAAATGATGACATCTATGATGAACATGATGGCTAAAATGAAAGAAAAAATCTAGTACATAGGAAGAATCACCTTATCTAAGATAAGGTGATTCTTTTAAATGCTGTTTTCTCAAGGTTTGTTATTTTTTACATAAAACATTTAGAAAAGCGTTTAAAAGCAACAACCTATACGAAAACAGACTTTTTAAATTAATAATATTTAAGCTAGGAAAACTACGTTATCTTTGGAGACTAATTCTTTGCTAAGCGAATCTGTTGGCTTAATGAAACACGCTGCTGCTTTAGCTCCCAAAGTTTATCTTGTAAATCTTTATTAGAAGACTGATTTCGTAATTGGTGATAAGCAGTAAGAATCTCTTCATTAATATGTTTGTATTTCTCCCAAAGGTTATCGATAATTAGAGATTCGTTTTGTGATAATGTGTTGTTATGGACATTTTTTAGTTTTTCGATAATTTCATGCTGCCATGAATCATCCCCGATACTTCCCGCATAAAGGTACAAATCTAAATAATCATTTACTTCAACGTGTGTCTTGCTAATATGCATAAAAATTCTCCTCTCAATATACAAAAACCCTCTTCCTAAGAAGAGGGTTTTTTTGTATAAAAAAGGCACCTCTTCTTATCGTCCAAAGCTAAGCTTTGTTGGAATTAGCACCATACAATTCAAAAGATTGTGGTTGCTGAGGTTTCATTGGGCCAGTCCCTCCACCTCTCTGGATAAGAGATTTTCGTGTGTTATTATTTATATTTTTTATTATTCTAACTAAAATACTCGGAACTGTCAATATCCTATTATTTAAGTGATCAAAAAAGAAACAAAATAGAAGAAAGACACCCTGAGCTTTTCTTAGTTTTCTAGCTTTTGTACGTCGACGGCTATTTCAAGAGTTTGGTTGGCCACTCCAAGGTAGCTGCCTTTTATCGGGACGATGTCTTTGTAGTCGCGGCCGTGGCCGATTTTTACGTAGCGCCAGTTGACTTTTCCGTTGTTGGTTGGGTCAAAGCCCAACCAGCCAATTCCCGGTACATACGCTTCTATCCATGCGTGGGAAGCCTGCTCAAAGTCAGCATGTCCACCTTGAAGATCACCGACGAAATGGTAGCCACTCACGTATCGAGCGGGGATGCCGAGGCTTTTGCACATGGAAATCATTAAGTGAGCGAAATCCTGGCATACTCCTCGTTTTAGTTTAAATGTGTCTGCGACAGTAGTTTGAACATCTGTTGCTTCAGGATCATACTTAAACTGTGTATAGATGGCTCTAGAGATGTTTTCAATAATTTGGTACACACTCGTAGCTTCTGAACTGTTTTTTGTATCTTCAGTGAATGCTTGTATTTTTGGAGTCAGAAATGTATAGGTCGTATTTGTTAAGTATTCAGCAAAATCGTTTTGGAACTGTTCACTTGCTAGGATTTTCAGCTCCTCATCTAACGGATATTCCTGCACATTCTTAATCTGCTCGTCATAAGTGGCAACAATCGAGTGTGTTTCGATCACAATTTCATCATGCGGATCTGCAATAGAAAAACTGTACACTCGGTTGCCAAAATAGTCCTCGTATGTAAACAAAGGCACCGTTGGATTAATGAAGACCGAATGGTGATGACAAGATTGGCGATCATTTGTACGAGGTGTTAATCGAACTTCATTTACACTATTAAAGACCGGTTCTTCATACCGATAACGGGTCATATGAGAAATTTGGATTTTCATACTCTTACCATCTCCTGTTGTGAAAATGCTCTTGAAATAAGGGCTCCTATTTCATTCGAAGACAATTGCAAGTCATCGAGCAGTTTTTGCAAAGAATTAGTCGAAATCTGGCGCCATTCTAAATAAGATACATGAGAAATTAATTTTTCCACCTTCCCCGCCGCTTTGTAATATAAAGAAGTATGAGGCAATATATGCTGGAACGCCTTTAAATGATTTTCCAAAGCGATTAATGAAGCATAATACGACCTTGGGAACACAGAACAACTTATTAAAAACTCTACAATTTTTCCCATTTGCAGATTATCTGCACACATGGTGCGAAACCCTTCATAGGCATTTAAGGATTTTAAAAAGGCACACATTTTGTGATATTGATCATTGCTGTGCACAAAATCGGAATCATAGAGAAATTCTTGATGAATAGATTGGAGCATTCTTACCGTATTCTCGGTTCGCTCCAAAAAGATTCCCATCTGCAGTACATGCCACTCACTTTGGCGAAGCATGGAGCATTCAAGGCTGTTATGGAATAAAGTGAGCCATTCCTTTAATTTTTGATAAAATAAGAAGGGTGTTTCCAACAGACAATCGCCAATATCTTTTTCCTGCATCCAAAGATAGAGAGCATTTAAGGCCTCCCACGATTCGCTCGGAAGTTTATCTCTGACGGCATGAGCATTCGTTCTAGCTTGTTTGATACAAGCGTAAATTGAATTGATATTTAACGAGTCAAAGGTGATATAGTGTAAAACCGTTTCTTCATTCGCTTCTGAATAATTCAGATAAAAATCCTTTTGACAATGAAAGCTTTCTAAAAGTCTTTCCCAAGCAAATTCAGCTTGGGCAGTATTTGTATTTACATCATGGCGCATATGATAACTAACTTGAATTAAACGTGTATGATTTTGAATTCTTTCCATGTATCGACCGATCCAAAATAATTGTTCTGCTGCACGATTAAGCATTATGTATTCCTACCTTTCTTCTACAAAAATCAAGTGTGAGGGGTGTTTTACTCCGCAAGCTAACACCATTATTCTAAAACCCAAGTATCCTTGCTTCCACCACCTTGAGAGGAGTTTACAACTAAGGATCCTTCCTTCAAAGCAACCCTTGTTAACCCGCCAGGAACTACGCTGATTTCTTTTCCTGCGATCACAAATGCACGTAAGTCAATGTGCCGCGGTTTAATTTTTTCTCCAATAAGAGAGGGAGCTGTGGAAAGTTTAATCGTTGGCTGTGCAATGTATCGGCTTGGATCCTGCCTAATATTCTCAGCGAACAAAGCAATCTCTTCTTCCGTTGCTTTAGGTCCGATTAACATCCCGTATCCGCCTGAAAGAGAGGTTTCTTTTACAACAAGCTCCGATAAATGATTCAAAACATATTCTCGTTCATCTTGACGAGAGAGAATATAAGTAGGAACATTTTTTAAAATCGGTTCTTCATTTAAGTAATAGCGAATCATATCTGGTACATAAGCGTATATAGCTTTATCATCAGCTACACCCGTACCAGGTGCATTGGTGATGGTAACATTTCCTGCTCGGTAAGCATTCATGAGTCCTGCAACTCCTAGCAAGGAATCCGGCAGAAAAGCAAGAGGATCTAAATAATCATCATCCAATCTCCGGTATATGACATCTACTTGTTCTAGACCATGAAAACTTTTCATATATACTTTATGATCAATTACGACAAGATCTGGGCCCTCTACTAGTTCAATCCCCATCTCTTGAGCAAGGAAGCAATGTTCATAATAAGCTGAATTGTAGCGGCCTGGTGTCAATAGGACCACTTTAGGATTCCTCTTACTGCCTTGAGCCATACTTCTTAGACCGGATAATAGATGGTTTAATCCATGATCCATACAGCGAACTTGATTATGAAACAATAATTCAGGTAAACATTGGCTCATAAGCTGACGATTCTTGTATAAGTAAGAGATGCCAGAAGGAGTCCGTAAATTATCTTCTAAAACAAAGAACTCCCCATTTTCATCTCGAATTAAATCAATGCCGGATAACGTTATATACGTATTTTCAGGAACTTGGACATTCATCATTTCTGGGCGGAAATAACAGTTTGTGACAATTAGCTTTCTAGGAATAATATTATCGCGTACGATGTTTTGTTCATGATAAATATCGTAAATAAATTGATTTAATGCAGCTACTCTTTGTTTCAAACCTTTTTCAAGGAAGCTCCATTCTTCTGCCGTTAAAATACGGGGAATGGTATCAAATGGAATTGTGCGTTCAAGGGGATCGCCATACTGTTCTTGATACAACGTGAAGGTGATTCCTTGCTTCACCATTAGAGCTTCAGTGGACAGCTGCCGTTTGATTAATTCCTCAGAGCCCATTTCTTGCAGCTGATGATAAACTTGC
The DNA here is from genome assembly GCF_052663115.1 of Niallia yueguangensis. Classification (NCBI taxonomy): domain Bacteria; kingdom Bacillati; phylum Bacillota; class Bacilli; order Caryophanales; family Bacillaceae; genus Niallia; species Niallia yueguangensis. The sequence goes on along the minus strand of NZ_JBQTCX010000014.1, from coordinate 102,585 downwards.
TTGTAATATTCTCTTACTTCATTAGTTGGTGAGAACATCTCATCATAAAATGATGCAACGTTATACTCTGAGAATAGTTGTTTTTCTGTTAAATTCACTGTTCATTCCCCCTGAAAAAGAAAGTTTTGTTAATGTTTTCTGAAAATTGCGACCATTTATGTCGTTATTTTACTATGCTGACAGTGTTAAGGAAAGGTTTTTTTTTAGATATAAGAAAATTTTTTTTTAGGCATCTTGGTGTCTAGCTCCGGCGCCTAGCCCCTGTGAAAGATAACCTCTTGTCTCTAAAAGTAAAGAGCACTTTTTGAGCCAAGAGAACATTTTTCTTCGGGCTGATCAAGACGCCTGCGCTTTTCTTATCAAGCAATGGTTTTTTCTTGGTTCTCCATCTCTTTATTTACTTGCTTGCCTGCTTGAAGATATTCGGTCTCAAACCCGCTCTTTATAGCCCAAAGATAAAAACCAAAGGATAGACAAGCGATGAGAAGCATATCCCAGCCATATGGAATGATATTTAATCCGCCAAATTTTTCACTGCCTAAATAAGAAATGAGGATCATACATAATAAGTAGCAAACCATCCAAATTCCTGCTGAAAAATTCCTTTTAAATCCTGCCCATTTTATTTTTGCTTGATAATAGAAATAGATAGGGAGGCCAATCAGAATAATGAATAAAACTTCTCCGGTAAGCGGCCAGCGTGCCCAATATAATGTTAAGGAAGCAAAAACAAATCCTAGCGGTGCAATGATGCTCAAGCCTTTTAAACGCAATGGTCTGTATAAATCCTTTCCCGTTCTTCTGAGTGTCATTGCAGTAACTGGACCCGTAACATAGGAAATAAGAGTAGCAACGGATATTACTTCTGCTAAAACACCCCATCCCCTAAATAAATACAAAAACAAAAACGATACTCCTAAATTTAATAACATGGCAGGACGAGGAATCCCATAAATCGGATGAATGCTTCCTAATCCTTTTGGTAAATATTCGTTCTTTTGCATACCGTATACCATTCGTGCAGTAGTAGCTGTATAAGTGATTCCTGTCCCAGATGGAGATATAAAAGCATCTGCATATAATAGTATGACAAGGAAATTAATATTAAGAGCAATAGCCAAGTCGGCAAACGGAGAGTTAAAGTTTAAATGACTCCATCCATTTAAGAGCATACTAGGATCAACAGCACCGATGAAAGCAACTTGAAGCAGCACATAAATGACAGTTGCAATTAATACCGAACCGACAACGGCAATTGGAATGGAGCGTCCAGGGTTCTTTGCTTCTCCTGCCATATTGATCGGACTTTGAAAACCATTAAATGCAAACACAATTCCAGAGGTGGCAACGGCTGTAAACACACTCGCCCATCCATTGGGAGCGACACTATGTTCATATGTAAAGTTACTTCCATGAAATCCAACAAATAAGAGGGATCCAATGGTAAGCCCAGGAATGATTATTTTAAAAATGGTAATAAGAGAGTTCGCTTTTGAAAACAAGTTGACTGTCCAGTAATTTAAGAAAAAATAGATAAGAAGCAAGACTGAAGCAATAGCTAAGCCACCTGCAGTAAGACTTCCTTTTTCTACTAAACCATGCGTCCATTGTGCCCATTCCCAAGGCCATGAACTCATATATTGAACAGAAGCGATTGCTTCAACAGGTACAACAGATACAATGGCAATCCAGTTTGCCCAAGCAGCAATAAATCCCATAAAAGAGCCGTGAGAGTATTGGGTATACTTCACCATTCCGCCTGCTTCAGGAAACATAGCACCTAATTCACTATAAGATAGTGCGATAAATAGAATGACAACCATTCCGATAATCCATGAAAAAATTGCAGCAGGTCCAGCAATTTGAGCAGCTCTCCAAGCCCCGAATAACCAACCTGATCCAATGATCGAACCAATTCCGACCATCATTAAAGAGAATATTCCCATCTTTCTGTGTAATTGATTCACGTGTTAAACCCCTTCCAAATAGTTCTAGTCATGTTAAAACATTCTGTTCCTATCTAAGTTGGATTAAGTTTTACCAAAGCAATATTAGTGTTTGGGCAGTACCACTAATAAATGTTATTACAAAACTCACCTCCAGATGGATAAATTTAACGTTCGTTAAGAATGATTACTTATGATGTAATGTTTGTTAAATTTATGAAAAAATTCTTTTTTATTCTATTATGTAACATACAAAAAATAACAAAAAAAGACATGAGTAATCAAAAAATATTTAATAATATTCTGAAAATTTTAAAAAATCAAGAGGGTGGATTCTTAAAAAAGAGAAGAGAGATAAAGTCAGGTCAGAAATGTTAACATGGAGAGGAAGGGAAACCATGCTGAAGCTTAATCGAAAGAGGGATTCTTTGTGAACAACTTTACGATATACATTAAAAGGTAAGCTCCTGTTCATACTAATATGGGGAGGTATACTTTTTATGTTACAAATATGGATGGCAGGTTTTTTGTTATTAGCTCAACCTGTAGAGCTTCCTAACAGCTTAACAGTGACTCAGCAAGGGCAGACGATTACCATTATTAACCGTGAAAACTTTACAATGCCCTTTCCAGGTACTCCAATAGTTAATGGCGAAAAATACGATCAATTCATCAATAAACTTGATCAGCAAATTTATCATGCTCCTATAAATGCCACGATCAACGAGCAGGGAAGCATCGTCCCAGAACAGGTAGGCTACAGACTTGATAGGCAGCGGTTTAAGGAGCAATTTTATACTTATTTCTTTGGGAAAGGATCCTTTAAGGTAGAAGTGCCGGAAATGGACATTTATCCGAAAGTTGACAGCGAGATTCTTGCTCATATCCGGGTAAAACAAATTGGTCAGTACGTGACATATTTTAATTCTAACAATAAAAGTCGTTCACATAATATCTCACTTGCCGCAAAAGCAATTGACAATCATGTTGTTTTTCCTAATGAAACGTTTTCGTTTAATCAAGTTGTAGGAATGAGAACACCAGACAAGGGATATATGCGAGCTCCTATAATTGTTAGAGGGGAGTTTTCTGAAGGAGTTGGAGGGGGAATTTGTCAAGTATCATCAACATTGTTTAATGCTGTAGATCACGCCGGGTTAAGAATCGTGCAGCGTTATTCCCATAGCAGGCGAGTACCTTACGTTCCATCTGGACGTGATGCTACGGTAAGCTGGTACGGACCCGACTTTCGCTTTCAAAACAAATTTAACCAGCCGATATTGATTCGGGCTAAAGGAAATAGAGGAAGTATGGTTGTTACACTTTACTCGTCTGAAGTGATTAATTATGAACCTCGAAAAGTCCCCAAGGTATCATCTCGGTTGCCAAAAGAAACCAATGCAGAATTGGACATGCATATTTCTAGTTCACCAAGTAATGATAAATCATAAATCCATAATGGCATTGGATTAAGATTTTATGAAAGAGCCTGTTTTAATACTTAGATATCGTTAATTTTGTATCTATTTTTATGATTCAAATAAAGAGAGCCGCTTTAGAAATAACGGCTCTTTTACTCCTGAAAATTAAATCATCACTCTATTATAAAAAGCTTCATTATTTTGCGTTCTCTTCCCTTGCCTGATTTCGTCTAGCAGCAAAAACTTCGGTAGCTACTGTTAAAATCGTATTTAATGCGACTGGAAAGCCTGCATAAATAAGCATTTGCATCATCGCTTCGACAATTTCTTCTTCTGTCCATCCGACATTTAGCGCTCCGTTAATATAAAACTTTAATTGTTCTGTATTTCCTAAAGCAGTTAGGCCAGCAACTGTTGCTAAAAGGCGGGATTTTAAATCTAATCCTGGTCTGGAAAAGATTTGTCCATAATTAAATTCGACTGCTAAAGTTCCTAAATCAGGGGATACGGAATCTTTAAATGATTCTACAATTTTTTCATAATTGTCCGGATCAATTTTTGCTAGTATTTCCAACCCTTTTTGATAATTTTCAGTAGTCATTGAACATTACTTCCTTTCTCAACGATTTTTTGTTCTTTAGTAAAATTAATTAAGGAGCAAAAAGCAATGCCTATCATAAGAATTCCGACAGAACATACTCCATACCAATGCCATTTGCTCCAAGCAAACACGCCTAAGTATGACCCTAAAGCTCCGCCTAAAAATGTAGATACCATGTATAAGCCATTTAATCGGCTTCTTTTTTCAGGAGATAATTGAAAAATAATCGCTTGGCAAGCCACTTGATTTGCCTGTGTCCCAATCGTAATGAATAGCGCACCAATAATTAATCCAGGCAGCCAAAAACCTAAAAATGTAAAGATGAAAAAGGAGATTAGAGATATTGACATACATAAAGTATTGGCAAATGCTGCCCCTTTTTGATCAATAATTTTACCAATGATAGGTGTGGCGAATGCTCCTGCTATTCCCACTAAGCCGATTAACCCTGCTATATTACTTCCATATGAATAGGGAGGACTGCTTATTAAAAATATTAGCGTGGTCCAAAAGACACTAAATGCTCCAAACATCATTCCTTGGCTAAGGCAAGCTTTTTGCAAAACTTTTTCTTTTATAAATAAAGGTCCTAAAGAAGTGAGTAGTTTTTTATAATGCATGGACTGATTTCCTTTGCTTCTTGGAAGATACAAGGCAATTAAACCAATCATAATGATAGTGCCTGTAAAAGATATCCAATACATTGATCTCCATCCAAAATGGGAATCTACAAAACCACTAATAAATCTTGCTCCCAAAATTCCACATACTAGGCCAATCGCTACATTTCCCAACACTTTTCCTCTGTTGCTTTCTAAAGCTAAATTTGCAGCAAGTGGAACAATAATTTGTGGAATAATGGTTACAAACCCAAGTATTAAGTTTGCCACAATCAGCCACAAAACGTTCATGGACAAAGCAGCTGCGGCTAGAATGATTGATACAATAGTTAACAGGCTTAAAATTAATTTTTTTCGTTCAAATATGTCGCCTAGTGGGACTAAAAAAAGATTTCCTAAAGCGTAGCCTACTTGCGTTAATGTGGCGACAATTCCAATACTTGCTTCAGAAACACGAAATGTATTTGCCATACTAACTAAGAGCGTTTGATTTACATACACATTAGCAACAGTAAAACCGCAAGCTATTGTCATTACAAGAACTAATTTTTTTGTAAGTACAGGAAAATCTTCCATGATTTTCACCTCCTTCCTCTTTCAGAATAGAGGAGGAGTTATAATAGGAATAGGAGTGTATTCATACTATTAGTAAAACTACCACTAATAGAGGTTGTTCAAAAAGGCACCAAATGATAAGCCAAAAATCTCTTCGTTGGCTTGCTTTTCCGATTTTTGAACACACACTAATGGGGGGGATTCCATGTTGGGTGATAAAGAAAGAAGAAAAGAATTAGGGGGTTTTTTAAAAACGAGGCGGGCGCGTTTATCTCCGCAAGATGTTGGTTTGCCAATTGGGCCGCGCAGGAAAATAAAAGGGCTGCGCCGAGAAGAAGTAGCGCAACTTGCAGGGATAGGAATCACTTGGTATACATGGTTAGAGCAAGGGCGTGATATTCAAGTATCATCAGAGGTATTGGAGTCTATTTCTCGTGTTTTCAGGTTAAATGAAGAGGAAAAAGAGCATCTATTTTTATTGGCAAATCAGCCATTGTTTTCGAAAGCGGGAAAACCGCTCGTTGACAGTGTAAATAGCGCTGTGGAAAATTTGTTGAGTCAATTAGAGTTCTGCCCTACATATGTAACAGATGAAAAGCTGAACATCGTAAACTGGAATAAAGCGGCTGCTGTGGTGTTTGGTGACTTTAACAAAATGGATAACAAAGATCGTAATGCTGTCTATCGCTGCTTTATATCAAAAGAATACCGAGCGCTATTTCTTAATTGGGAGGATCATGCCCAAAGGCTAATCGCCCAATTTCGTTTAGTTTATACACGTTTTATTGGCGATGAATGGTTTAAGGATATGATCGAAGAACTTACTGAGAAGAGTGCTGAGTTTCGTGCATGGTGGCCTAAACATGAAGTGTTAGGCAATCCATTTGGCAAAAAAACAATCGTGCATCCTTTAGTCGGAGAGATGGTCATGAACCATATTACACTTCAAGTATACGATGCCCCTGAACTAAAATTAACCATCTATCAACCTTGCCAAGAAAGAGAGACAGAACAGAAATTAAAGCGGTTGTTAAACGGTTAAAGACTAAGGGTGCCTGCCCCTAAATGCTATTAAGCAATGGGGGACAATCACCCTTATTAAAATTATTGTTACTACTTTACTGCTGTTAACAACGCTACCATCTCAGCAGGTTCTACTCTATTTCGATAATCTGGATCGACATTTGCGAATTGAATGTTTCCGTTTTGATCAATAAGGAAGGTTGCTGGCACTGGAAGCTTCCAAGCATCATTCCCATTATGAGCTGGTACGTCAAGGCCGGACTGCTTGTATATTTCAATAAGAAAATCAGGCATTTTAAATAATAAGTTGTAGTTTTCAGCAGTGCTTCCATTAGGATCACTTAGCACAAAAAATTCTAATTCATTCTTTTCTTTCGTCGTAAGAGATGCGTCAGGAGTTTGTGGACTAATTGCAATTAATTGAGCTCCTGCTTCTTTAATTGCAGGAAGGACACGTTGATATGCTTTTAATTCAAGGTTGCAATATGGACACCATGCTCCACGATAAAATGTTAAGATAACTGGTCCTTTTTCCAATTCTTCATATAATGTAATGTCAGCGCCAGTTGCATCTTTAAGTGTAAAATTAGGTGCTTGGTCATTCACTTTTAATCCTTTTGCGATTCCTGAGTCTGCTAATTCCTTCGTAGCTTGCTCCATCATATTTTGTTTTTTAAGAGGAGCCTTTTTTTTGAAGCTTTCTTTATACTGATTTATTTCTTCTTGTAGAGTTGACAAGTTTATTCCCCCATTCTTTTTACCTACCGGTTGGTACAGTTTTTAGAATAACAAATGTTCTTGCATTTCACAAGGGGAAAAAAGGGGCGGAACTGCGCTAAATATAAAAGTACCGATATAAATAAGTACTCAGGGTATTTCACTTTTTCTAGTTAAAGAATGGTTTAGCTCCGCTTACACTGCTTTTTTTTATCATAGTTGAGCGAGAAGACTCCTTCCTCAAGGAACAAAGAGAGTAGGTGGGAGATGAATCGCCTTCTTTTTTTTGTTTAAAAGAAGATATAACTGGAACGTTTGTTCTTGTTTTGGTAAAATATTCTTATTAAAAGAAGGAGGTGAAACAAATGCCAACCATTACGATTAAACTGCCCTTGTTCCAACCAACAAAAGTGAAAGAAACGATGTACGAAACGATGCAACAAAACTTTTCAGAAGCTTGTAATATAGCTATTCAATACAAAAAAGAAAATCCTGCAGTAACAAAGTCGGAATTGGATAAAAGCTTAGCTCCTATTGAACTGCCTTCTACCCTCATTCAAGAAGCTAGAAAACTAGCGCTAAGTCGTTATGAAGACTGGAAAAAGAATCAGAAAACGAAAGGTTTTCCTTCTTTTCGCAGAAGAATATCCATTCTATTTAATAACCAAAATTGGAGACTAAGACAGGATAATGGTTATCTTAAGTTGGGGATTCCTACCATTGAGAAGGGGAATCTTACAATAGATAAATACGTTCCTTTAAAGACCAATGCGTATACTCTTTTTTGGATTGATTTTCTTTTGACGGGGGAAATAGACAAAACCTCTTCATTCTTTCAAGCATCCTATGACAATATTTCCAAATTAAAAAAAGGGAACGGGCAATTGTTCTATAAGAAAGGAAAATGGTATTTTTCTTTTGCGCTTTCGTTTGAATTAGAGAAAAAGTCTACAGGTACAAAATCTATTGGGGTTGATAGAGGACTAAAATATATTGCGGTAGCTGGAGATAGGGAAATAGGCAAGTATATTCATTTTAACGGAAAACAGATTGGTCATATTCGTAGAAAATTTTTTAAACTTCGCAGAAAAATTCAAAAAGCGAAAAATACGAAAGCGTTGAAACGATTAGAAAATAAAGAACAACGTATCATTCAATACTGGAATCATGTCATCTCAAAGAAAATGGTTCAGTTTGCTAAAGATTGTGGTGCTTCTATCATTAAAATCGAAGACCTTTCTTCTATTCGCTCTATGAAAAAATATTGGAAAAAAAGCGACAGAAATATTCATTCCTGGGCTTTCTTTGACTTAGAAACAAAACTTATATACAAAGCACAATTAGCCGAGCTGGAAGTGCAAAAAGTAGATCCGTACAAAACGAGTCAAGAATGCTCCATATGTGGACATACACAAAAAAAGAACCGTCGAGGGTCTTTGTATACATGTTCGTGTGGACATAAACAAAATGCAGATGTCAATGCAAGTTTTGTTATATCTACACGACCATCAAAAGATATAACTGCGGCTTAAAACCGCTGTAAAGGATTCAATGTCCTTCACAAGGCTCCTGACTGAGCTGTACACCTAACTGATGATTCCCTACCGTTCTTTGTTATTGGAAATAACGTGCGGAATGGGAGGAAGTAAGGGTAACACCAAAGGCACTGACGGTTTGTAACGCAGTGAAATCCCTTTGGAATCCCCTTCCTCAAAAAACGTTAACATTTTAGGTGGGGGAGGATGTCAAACAAGATGATACTGTTTACGAACTGAGTCAAGAATATTTTTTAACACATCTGTATTTAATTGATTCTTCATCAACAGAATGCCGCCTTCAATCATGGCAATCATGGTTTCAGCATCTTTTTTTGCATGGAAAGTGGGATCAAGATTATTTATCTCCTCTAAATTTTCTGCAATGGCTTCTGCCCAACGATCAAAATATTGTTGAATTTTTAAACGATAGCTTTCGTCATGTTCACTCATTTCAATAGCTAAATTGCCGATAGGACATCCAGGCTTGTTCTCTTTTTCTGTATGGCATTCAAATATCCAATCAAGCATTTTATTTAGCTTTGCTTTAGGATCTTCAGCTGTTTTTAAAATCTTTTCGATTAATTTAAGATCTCGTTCTTGAATGAGTTGGTCAATTACGGCTAAACCAAGGTCATGCTTGGAAGAAAAGTAATGATAAAATTGTCCTTTTCCAATATTGGCAGCGGAGAGAATATCACTAATAGATGTGGCTTGATAGCCTTTCGAATGGATAATATGCTGTGCTGATAAAATAATTTCTTGTTTCTTTGACATTGCTCAAACACCCTCACATAAATAGTACTTTCTATTATAGTTGAATGTCTGTGTGCCTGTCACCCCAGCCATTAAGTTAGCTGAATAAAATGTTTAACTTAAGATTGTATAGGAAAAATAGTTGAAATATAATACATAAAAAAGCCGAGGAGAATAATAAATGAACCATATCGATTTACTAAAAAAAATCTTCGAACCGAATCGAAATGAAGAACAAGCCATTCCAATGCAAAAGTATATGAAAGATCACTTTCCTTTTTTAGGAATAAAAAAACCGGAAAGAAGTCAGCTTGTTAAACAATTTTTTCAGAAAAGCGAGATATTAAAAGATGATTTTCAACAGGAGTTTGTGTGAGCATTATGGCAGGAACCAGAACGGGAATATCATTACACAGCACTTGACTATATTGGGAAGTTTTTAAAGCAATTAGAGCCAAGTGATTTGCCTTTAATGGAGAAGCTTATCATGACAAAATCGTGGTGGGATACAGTAGATGGGATTGCATCCAATGCAGTTGGCAAAATCGCTGCACAATTTCCAAAGGTTATTTCAGAAACAATTGAAGGTTGGGCTTATGGAGACCATCTTTGGCTGCAAAGGGCATCTATTATTTTTCAGCTAAAGTATAAAACAGCAACAAATGAAGAGCTTTTATATCGCTATATGATTCAACATGCAGACAGTAAGGAGTTTTTTATCCAAAAAGCAATTGGTTGGGCATTGCGAGAGTATTCCAAAACAAATCCCCAGTCCGTTCGTGCATTTATAGATGAACATTCTTTGCCGAAATTGAGTGTAAGAGAAGGCAGCAAATATATTTAGGGAAATACAGAAAAAAATGATGAGGCACAACTATCACAATAAACGGGAATTCAATACCGAAACTTGAAACTCGGTAAAACTGTTTGTTTCGAATAAATAATTCAATTTTAAAAGAAAAATAGATTTACTTTTTCTTGTTTCATTTCAGAATATTTTAATTGAGAGAAAGGAGAAAGGCAATATATGTTTAGAATAGATTTAAACTGTGATTTAGGAGAAAGTTTTGGTGCTTATAAGGTAGGGTTAGACGAAGAGATTCTTTCATTTGTCACATCTGCAAACATTGCCTGTGGCTTTCATGCTGGAGATCCTAGTGTTATGAAAAAAACAGTTAAGCTTGCACTGGAAAATGGGGTGGCAATTGGAGCACATCCTGGTTTGCCAGATTTAATAGGCTTTGGGCGCCGTAATATGAATATTTCTGCTCAAGAAGCTTATGATATGGTTGTTTATCAAATTGGTGCTCTTTATGGGTTTGTCAAATCAGAAGGTGCAAAAATGCAGCACGTAAAGCCGCACGGTGCTTTATATAATATGGCAGCAAAAAGCAAAGAGCTGTCAGAAGCCATTGCTGAAGCTGTTTATAAAGTGGACCCGGAGCTAGTGTTGTTTGGTTTATCTGGCAGTGAGCTTGTTTATGTGGGAGAGAGAATTGGGCTGCAAACCGCTCATGAAGTATTTGCGGATCGAACTTACCAGCTGGATGGATCTTTAACATCAAGAAATCAGCCTGATGCACTCATTCAAACAAATAAACAAGCAATCTCGCATGTAAAGCGAATAGTAAAAGAAGGGAAAGTCAAGTCACAGCAAGGGGTAGACATTTCCTTAAAAGCAGATACAGTTTGCATTCATGGAGATGGAGCGCATGCCCTACAATATGCAAAATCAATCAAAGAATCTCTTGAAGCTGCTGGCATCAGCATAAAAGCATTTAAATAATTAGTTTTTATGAAGGAATTGAAACATTGGAGCAAATTTAGAAGAGACCTTCAAGTAAGTTAAACATAAACTGGTCTTTATTATTAAGTGCTGCTTTTCAATTTTTAAAAGAAATAGAGGGGATTTGATGTCTCAAGTGAGTAAAAATAAACGATCAAATATACAACTAACAGCACTTGGCGACTCTGCTATAGTTATTCAATTAGGGAATGAAATCAGTAATGAAGTACATCGCAAAGTCATGATGGTAAAAACACATCTTGAGAAAAATTTAAGCAGCGGTTTTATAGAATGTGTGCCATCTTTTACAAATGTTACACTCTACTATGATCCAGTGATGATTTATAACCAATATAAACATACTGTGAAAATAAGTTCTCCTTTTCAAATAGTTCGTTCCATTATTGAAGAAGAATTAAAACATATGAGTGAATCAGAAGACCTTGATTATCGTTCTATCGAAATTCCTGTTTGCTATGGTGGAGAATATGGACCAGATTTAGAGGAGGTCGCTAAGTATAATGGCATATCAGCAGATGAGGTTATTGCGATTCATTCAGCTGGTGAATACCTTGTTTATATGATTGGCTTTGCCCCTGGATTTCCCTTTATGGGGGGGATGTCGGACAAAATAGCTACACCTAGACGTTCTACTCCACGTACATCAATTCCAGCAGGTTCAGTGGGAATTGCAGGCAAGCAGACAGGCATCTATCCGTTATCCACTCCAGGAGGGTGGCAGCTAATTGGTCAATCACCAACACCTCTATTTTTGCCAAATGAAAATCCGCCAAGTCTTCTACAGGCAGGAGACCGAGTAAAGTTTCGATCCATCTCTCAAGAAGAGTTTTTAGAAAAGCTTAATAGGGGGAGAAAGGAATGAGTATAAAAGTAAATCGTCCGGGATTGCTTACGAGTATTCAAGATTTAGGAAGATACGGTTTTCAGCAGCATGGTGTCATCGTAAGCGGCACGATGGATGCACTTTCATTAAGAATCGCCAATCTGCTTGTAGGAAATGATGAAAAGGAAGCAGTCTTAGAAATTACCTTGGTTGGTCCTTCGTTAACGTTTAATAAGGATTGCTTAATTGCTATTACTGGGGGGGATTTATCACCATCGATTGATGGAAATCTGGTTTCAGGCTGGAGACCTATTTTTATCAAAAAGGGAAGTGTTCTTACCTTCGGATCGTGCAAAGACGGATGCAGAGCTTATCTTGCTGTAGCTGGCGGCTATGATATTCCAACAGCCATGAATAGTAAAAGTACATACATACTTGGGGGCATTGGCGGCTATCATGGAAGACCATTAAAAGCTTTAGATCAGTTAACTTGTAAACCTATGTCTGAAAAATCAAAAAGGTTGTTTGATCAACTTAAGCTAAAGCAAAAAGGATTTCCTTTAGCGACAACAAGCTGGTTTGTGGACAGAACGGAGTTTTTTCCGTTTCAAAAAGCTTCTGTCGTCAGAGTAATGAATGGAGGCCAATTCGATCTATTTACACAATCAAGCAGATCTGAATTTTTTTCGCTCCCCTTTAAGGTTTCAAGTCAATCTAATCGAATGGGTTACCGAATTTCTGGACCAAAAATGGAGATGAAAGAAAAGGTGGAGATGATATCAGAAGCGGTTACGCATGGAACCATCCAAATTCCGCCTGATGGCAACCCAATCATTTTACTAGCAGACCGGCAAACTACCGGAGGATATCCAAAAATCGGCCAAGTCTCAACTGTAGACCTGCCATTGATTGCACAAACGAAGCCCGGTGAGAAAATTTATTTTTCTAGAATTACACTTGCAGAAGCAGAGCAATTGTATTTGGAAAGAGAAAGAAAGTTGAAGGCTTTAAAAGCCGCTATTTCATTAAATGTAAAGGTGTTTGAATGATGGTAAATCTACATGATTTCCATAATGAAGGAAAAGAGCCTTTATAAAAGTTGAAGACTGAGTGAAGTAGCCACAAAATGAGTGCTGTCCCAAAATAGTAGCATAAAGGGACAGGCACTCATACATGAGACAACGCACCAAATAACAGGAGAGTCCCATTAATTGCAGCATCCATGATGATTTGGACAGCCATTTTTTGCACTTTCAACTTGTACAGTAGAGTGTTCAATTCCATACTGATCATGAAGAATAATTTGTGCTTCGGATAAAACGTGATCATGTACACCGTCTTTAGCCAACACAATATGACAGCTGAATAATGACATGTCAGAAGTGATGGACCAGAGGTGAAGATCATGGACTGATTGAACGTTAGGGATGTTTAATAGTGAAGCTTTCACATTCCCTAAATTGATTTGATTAGGAGTTCCTTCCATCAAAATATGAAAGGATTCTTTTGTAATTCGAAAACCACTGATTAAGATCAGGATAGCTACAACAATGCTGGCAATTGGGTCGGCAATTTCCCATCCAAAGAAAAGAATGAATAATGCAGCAGCGATTGCTCCCACTGAACCAAGCATATCGCCAATTACATGGAGAAAAGCACTTCTTACATTTAAATTTTCGTTTTTGTCTCCTTTCATTAATAGAAAGGCAGCGGCAATATTAATGAGTAATCCTGTAATGGAGATCATAAGCATTCCTTTGCTTTGCACTTCTTGAGGATGAAAAAATCTTTGATAAGCTTCCACAAAAATATAAACGGAGATTGCCATCAATGTTAATCCATTTAACGCTGCAGCAATAATTTCAAAGCGCTTATATCCATATGTTTTTCTTTCTGTAGCCTTTCTCTCCCCAAGCTTCATTGCAAAAAAACTTAATCCTAGTGCAAAAGCATCGCTTAACATATGCCCAGCATCTGAAAGCAGAGCCAAGCTATTAGTAAGGATACCTCCGACAACCTCCACAATCATAAAAGATGTAATTAGGATAAAAGATAAAAATAGTGCTTTTTTATTCTCTGTATGCGAATGATGATGCTCATGTCCGTGATGATGATGACCATGGTTGTGTCCCATGTTTATCCCTGCTTTCTTTGTATTCTAGAATTTATATCTTAAGTTAGATAGCTATCTAGCTCCAGCGCCTAGCCCTTGTGAAAAATAACCCTTTGCCTCTATAAGTAAAAAACACTTTCCCGAGTCAAATGAACATTTTTCTTCAGGGCTAAACAAGGCGCTTCCGCTTTTCTTGTATATGAGTATATATTCATATAGCATGGTATATTTTGAGACATCGTTCAATATATATTTGTCATTTTTTGTTGCATTTTTGTGATTTTTCAGTAGATTTTATGGCTAGTGAGTGAAGAATTTCCATTACAAAAGGTGTTATGAATGGGATGTTTATTCAATTAATGTAAATGTGTCGCAATATTGTAACTATTTTGGAAGTTTTGGAGAAGTCGTATATTGTAAACTATTATTGTAGGCTTATGAAGAATTATGTCGATATAAGTCGGGGTTTAAAGGTTGCTAACTAGTTGAGAAATATTTTGCTTCTTTTTTAAGGAATTATGTAGATTAATAATTTTCAAGAGAAAAGAGCGATTTATTTTATAAAGAAAAGAAATAAGGGGGAAAAACGATGAAAATCAGTGCAAGAAATCAATTAACAGGAAAAGTAGTAGCAGTTAACGAAGGTGCAGTTAATGCAAAAGTTGACGTAGAATTAGGTGAAGGAAAGATCATTACTTCTATCGTTTCTCTTGATGCTGTAAAAGAATTAGAACTTACTGTTGGTTCAGAAGTGACAACATTAATTAAAGCTTCTAACGTATTATTAATGGCTTAATTATATCTTAGTAAAGATTTGATTTAGCTAAAAGTGCATCTGTATATCCCTTATGTTGATAGCTGTTTAATCAATATAGTAGATACACAGATGCCTTTTTATTTCCTTGAATTTTTAAATAAAAAAGTAACTGAATAAAAGCTGCTGACGAATAGAGAAAAATAGATTTTGGTAATTTTTCCTTTTATCTTTTACTATTCTTGATATAAATTGACTTTCTTTGCATGATAAACTCCTCTAGAGATGATGGCAAGCATCACAAGTATACCTCCTACAACTGCAGAACTGCCAGGCGCTTCTCTTGTAACCAAAAACACCCAAACAGGATTGAGTAAGGGCTCAATGATTGGGATTAGAATGGCTTCAATCACTGTTACGTGCCGAATCGCTTTTGCATAAAAAATATAGGGAATTCCTAGCTGAAAGATACCTAGTATTAGGAGTGCGAAAAGACTACTCAAACTTGGCATAGATAAGAAGAAAAAAGGAGAGCAAATGATAAAGGTAAAAATATTGCCTAGAAATGTTACCTCTACAGCGGAACCCTTCTTCTGAAGCATTATAAAAATAATCATGCTTGCCATCGCAACGCCGCTTAAGAGCGCAACAAAATTCCCCATCGTGTGACTCGTTTGTAAATCGCCAACAAAAAAAAGAACCATTCCTACCATGACAAAGACAATAGTCGCCCAATCTGATTTTGAAACCTTCTCTTTTAAAAACCAACCTGAAAATAAGGCAACCCATATTGGGGCAGTAAATTGTAAGAGAATGGCATTAGCTGATGTTGTTAGTTTATTGGCAGATACAAACAAAACCAAAAGACTTGCATAAGCACAGGCACCCAATAATGTCGATTTCTCTTTAAAATGGATGACAGGTTTCTTTATGTAACAAAGCATAACGATTGCGCCAATGCCGCTGCGGGCACCGGCAATTGCCATGGGATTCCAGTCTACAAGTTTAATGAACAGACCTCCAATACTCCATAAAGCAGCTGCAATGACCATATATAGGATGGCTTTTTTTCGATTCATGTCCAACTCCCCTAACTAGCATTTCTCTTCATACTACTTTAAGAACTTTGCAAGTGGTCGCTTCGTAAATTTGTACATCATATCCAGATATAAAACCATTTTTAATAAATCATTTATTTGCCTCCTAGTTATTTACATCACCTTCATTAATTAAATTATAAATACGAAAATAATACGGTACAATATTAAAAAAAGGGTTCTGTACCGGTATAGAGAATCCTATAATAAGGTGAAAATGGATTGAACATTTCGGCAATAGAGGTGAGAAATGTGAAAAAGAAATATGAACAGATTATCGACAATATTGAAGAACTTATCAAAATAAATCAGCTAAAACAGGGGGAACGACTTCCTTCGATACGTGCAATGGCTGAAAAATATAAGTGCAATAAATCAACTGTTATCCGTGCATATCAGGAACTTGAATTCAATCACAAGATTTATTCCATCCCTAAGGGGGGATTTTATTTAGTAGAAAAGCATCTTATAAATGATAAAAAATTTGAAAAAATAGATTTTTCAGAAGTCTTGCCAGATCCTAAGTTGTTGCCATATAAAGAATTTAATCATTGCATAAACAGAGCAGTAGAATTATATAAAGATAGTTTGTTTACGTATGGAAATATGCAGGGTTTGGAATCTTTAAGAAAGGTATTAGTCTATCATTTCAGTGAACATCAAGTATTTACTTCCAAAGACCATATTTTTATCACTTCAGGTGCGCAGCAAGCATTAAACATATTGACAAAAATGCGTTTTCCAAATCATAAGAGTGCTATCTTAGTTGAACAGCCTACTTACGGATTAATGCAGGAAATGGTCGAGCAAAATGGTATCAACCTAATTGGAATCGACCGGAATGATCAGGGCATTAACTTAGATGAATTAGAAATCATTTTTAAAAAACAAGACATCAAGTTTTTCTATACCATTCCAAGATTTCACAATCCTTTAGGGACAAGTTATTCTGAGAAAGAAAAAAAAGTGATAACTAGATTGGCAGAAAAGTATGATGTTTATATCGTTGAAGATGATTATCTTGTAGATATTGATTCGAATAAAAAGGTGTTGCCTGCCCATTATTATGATATATCTCAACGAACGGTTTATATAAAAAGCTTTTCAAAAGCATTTATGCCTGGCATTAGAATAGGAGCCGCTGTATTACCTGAAACATTGAGGGAGGTATTTTCAAAGCACAAACGATGTGATGATTTAAATACATCCGTATTAGCCCAAGGCGCATTAGAAATTTTTATTAACAGTGGGATGTATAAAAATCATATTAGGAAAACCCAATTAGCTTACCGAAAGAAAATGGATTGTTTAAAAGAATGTGTCGAACGTTTTAATTCGGCAGGAATAGAAATGATGATCCCGAAAACAGGATTTTTTGCTTGGATAAAACTTCCTAATGACATAAGAATGAATAGGCTGATTAAACAGTTGGAAGAAAAAGATGTCTATGTCTCTCCTGCTAACCATTATTTTATTAGTCACCATCGCAATAATCATGCTTTCAGACTATGTATTTCAAATCTAACAAACGAACAAATCAAAGCGGGCATACGAATTATCTTTGAGGAGATAGAAAAGTGTAGATGATGAGCTCTTTTTACAATTTGAAAAAGTTTACATTATCGTTTGTGTAGCTTTGTAGACCATTATATTAGCAAAATGAAAGGAAGAATTTTAATAGCTGAAGACGAGCAAGGGATTGTTTGTTTATAAAGGATTACTTTGAGAGAGAAGGATATGAAGTAATAATAGGAGAAAATGGAACGAGTGGATTGTCTGATTCACTTTCTTACAGCACGCATTGAAGATTCAGATAAAATCCTTGGTTTTTGGGTATGGAATTGTTAATGTTGGGTGACGTTCTCTGGTTTATAAAAATGTCACCCATAAGACCATATATATAATTTATTTCAATGAATAAGTTGTAATAAGATTGAAGGGCTGTGAATCAGTTATTGTGTTTTTATTTAATTTATTGAAGTTTCTAACAGTCTCGATAAATTTCTCCACTGCTTTTGTCATGTAGGTATCTGCACGATGTATAAATACAGTTGATATTTTACTGTACTTTTCAGGTATCGAATGACATTGAATAAGTCCATCTGTTTCTAAGTGACTGACAGCAGATTTTGGTACAAGGCTAACGCCTAATCCTGATACTACTCCACCTAATATCGTTTCCAAAGTGCCAAATTCCATGATTTTTGGTGTTGTAATTCCTTCATCCTTTAGCCAGTTTCTTAGTTTTTCACGGTAGGTGCATCCTGTATGAAATACTAAAAGGGGTTCATTTTTTAAGTCCTCAATAGCCATTTTCTTTTTATTTGTAATTAAAACCAAGTCTTCTTGAAAAAGTTCGTGTTGAATAATATGTGGCTGCTGGTCAAATGCTGTTACAAATGCACCGTCTAATTTGAAGTTAACAACATCCTTCACAAGCTGCTCTGTTACACCCGTTACAAGGGATAAATCAACATTTGGGTATTTTTTATGAAAGGTAGATAATACGATAGGAAGTTTCATGACCGTCTCTACCGTTCCAAACTCGAGTGAGCCAGTAGGATTATCTGAATCTTGAACTACTTTTACCATTTCGTCTACCATTGATAGAATGTTTTGGGTGTAAGATAATAATTTTTTTCCGTCTGAATTTAAAATCATTCCACGGCTATATCGATGAAACAATCGTGTTTGTAATGCTTTTTCGATCAAATTAATTCTTGTCGTTATATGTGATTGCACATAGTTTAACTCTTTGGCCGCTTTACTAACACTTCCGTGGTAAGCAACAGCTTGAAAAATCCGCATATCTTTGATTTCCACTTGAATCCCTCCTTCTTTTTTCTGATATTTCAGAAAAAAATCCTGGCAAATTTTCTTTTAGATAACTTCATTTTACTACAAATCAAGATTTTTATATGAACCTGACAAAGTCATGTCGTTTTTTTAATTACAATCTACCACTATTAGTAATATATTGTATTATTTTTAATCATTTTACAATATATATTTCCAACATTAGAAGACTGGTAACAGAATAATTCGAATTATTTAAAAAAATTAGATAAATAAATCAAGGTTTTGTACTAAGTTTCGTTTTTTTAACTACAATCTATCACTATTAGTAATATATTGTATCATTTTTAATCATTTTACAATATATATTTCCAACATTAGAATATTGGTAACAGAATAATTCGAATTGTTTAAAAAATTAGATAAATAAATCGAGGTTTTGTACTAAGTTTCGGTTTTTTACTACAACCTATCACTATTAGTGATATAATGTATCATTTTTAATCATTTTACAATATATATTTCCAACATTAGAATGTTAGTAATAAGAATAATTCGAATTATTTTAAAATTTAGATAAATAATCAGGAGGGGGACAAAAAAGGGGGAATTTTGAAATGAACAAAAATAACATCTTGCGAGGAAGGTTGGGAATAGAGAATGACAACTGAAAAAAATTATGACGTAATCATTGTTGGAGCAGGATCTATGGGAATGGCAGCTGGCTACTATTTAGCAAAGCAAGGAGTTAGCACATTATTAGTTGATGCATTTGATCCTCCGCATACAAACGGCAGCCATCATGGTGAAACACGTATTATTCGTCATGCTTATGGTGAAGGAAGAGAATATGTGCCGTTTGCCCTAAGAGCACAAGAACTATGGTATGAGCTGGAAAATAAAACTCACCACAAAATTTTCACAAAAACTGGTGTGCTGGTTTTCGGTCCTAAAGGTGAATCTGATTTCGTAGCAGAAACGATGGAAGCTGCAGAGATCCATTCATTAACTGCTGATTTACTTGAAGGCAATGAACTAAATCAGCGTTGGCCTGGTATAACTGTTCCTGAAAATTATAATGCAATTTATGAACCAAATTCTGGAGTTTTATTCAGTGATAACTGTGTCCGAGCCTATCGTGAACTAGCTGAAGCGAATGGTGCTAAAATGTTAACCAATACACCGGTTGAGGATTTTGAAATTACAGAAGATTTAGTAACGATCCATACAGCAAATGGATCCTATACAGCTGGTAAATTGATTGTTAGTATGGGAGCTTGGAATAGCAAACTTCTTTCAAAACTAAACCTTGATATTCCATTACAGCCATATCGTCAAGTTGTTGGTTTCTTTGAATCTAATGAAGCACAATATAGCAATAATGTTGATTTTCCAGCATTCATGGTGGAAGTTTCAAATGGAATTTATTACGGATTCCCAAGCTTTGGTGGATGCGGATTAAAAATTGGCTACCATACATATGGTCAAGAAGTTGATCCAGATACTATCAATCGTGAATTTGGTGTATATCAGGAGGATGAAGAGAATCTCCGTCTATTCTTGGATAAATACATGCCTGGAGCAAATGGAGAATTAAAAAAAGGAGCTGTCTGCATGTATACAAAAACACCAGACGAGCATTTTGTTATCGATTTACATCCTGAGTACTCAAATGTAGCGCTTGCTGCAGGTTTCTCTGGCCATGGATTTAAATTTTCAAGTGTAGTTGGGGAAACATTAAGCCAATTAGTCACAACTGGAAAAACAGAACATGATATTTCCCTTTTTTCCATTAACCGGCCTGTGTTGCAAAAAAATCTTCAAAAATAGTATAGACTTTTTGCTGTAAATATCAGAAAATTTTAAAAATATAGTTATTTTTAAAGTGAAAGAGAGGGTGTAATCGAGTGATGGAGCAAAAAAAGATTGTCATTATCGGAGCAGGGGTTGTAGGCAGCAGTCTTGCTTACTTTTTAAGCAAAATGGGACAGCAAAATATTACAGTTATTGAACAAGGACCACTTGTGGAAACTGGAGGATCAACCTCCCATGCTCCAGGACTTGTATTTCAATTAAGCTTTTCAAAAGTATTGACCAAATTAGCTAATAGTACAGTGAGCACCTTTAAAGAGTTAAGCACAAATGAACGTCCATCATTTTATTCAGTAGGAAGTGTTGAAGTAGCGAATACTCCAGAGCGGCTAGAAGATTTAAAACGAAAAGCTGGAGTAGCAGCATCTTGGGGGATGGAAGCATCCATTCTTACTCCTGAAGAATGCAGCGAAAAATCTTCATTAATAGATTCTAATAATATTTATGGAGGTTTGTTTACCCCATCTGATGGGATTGCGAAGCCATTAAATGCAGTACAAGAAATGATGGAATTTGCTAAATCATGTGGCGTAAAGTTTTACGGTGAAACAGAGGTCATTGACATCGATGTTCAAGATGGTCATGTGAAAAAAGTAATAACAAGTTCAGGAGAATTTGATGCTGATTTAATTGTTTGCTGTGCAGGTTTTTGGGGGCCGCGAATTGGTGAAATGGTTGGAGTGACGATTCCGCTGCAGCCGATGGCGCATCAATTTGTATGGACAGAAGATTTAAAAGAATTTGCTGAGGAGTCAGAAGAAGTAACAATGCCGCTTATTCGCCATCAAGATAGTGCGATGTATTACCGTCAAGTGTTTAACCGACTAGGTGTAGGTTCTTATCAACATCGTGCGCTGCCGGTTGAAGTAGATGAAATTACAAAATATGGCGAATCAAAAGAAATGCCTTCTGTAAAACCATTCACTCCTGAGGATTTTGAAAAGCCTTGGCAAGATGCTACCCGTTTAATGCCATCATTAAAAGATACAAGTATTACGAAGGGAATCAATGGAATCTTTTCCTTTACGCCAGATGAGATGCCGTTGCTGGGAGAATCTCATAAGGTAAAAGGATTTTGGGTGGCAGAAGCGATTTGGGTTACACATTCTGCCGGTGTTGCGAAAGAAATGGCGGAATGGATTGTAAATGGCGTCCCTACACTTGATTTAGAATTATGTGATATTAACCGTTTTGACGACTATGCACAGAGCCCATCTTTCTATAAAGCGCGCTCAATTGAAAATTATTTAAAAGTGTATGATATTCATCATCCATACATGCCTCATGATACAGGTCGAAACGTAAGGGTAAGTCCATATTATATTCGTCAAGAAGCGTTAGGTGCAGTATATAATGAAAAGTCTGGTTGGGAGCAGCCGCAATGGTATAAAGAAAATGCATCGCTTGTTTCAACTTATGAAAATGAAATCAGGCAAAAGGATAACTGGGCTGCACAATTTTGGTCGCCAATTATTGAAGCAGAACAAATCCATGCTCAAAAATTTGCAGGACTTTTTGATGCTACGGCATCAAGAAAATATTTAGAGGTTAGTGGAGAAGGAACAATAGAGTTGCTGCAGCAATTAACGACTAGTAATATTGATATTTCAATTGGAACATTTACGAAAACGTTTATGCTGCATGAATCAGCAGGAATAAAGGATGAGATAACAGTGATTCGTACAATCGAGTCAACATTTATCGTTCTTTGTTCTGGGGCAGTAGAAGCAAGCTGGATTAAAAAGCATGTTTCACCGAGCAGCAATGTTGTCATAAATGATCTTACTGCTGGAATGTGCAGTCTTTTGATTAAAGGTTCGAAAACAAAAGAATTTATGCAATCAGTTCTTAACAAGAATTTCGAGGAATCATTAGAAGTTGGACAAGTAAGGAAGCTATATATTGACCATATACCGGTCCTTTCATTCTATCAATCTATAAATGGTTCAGAGAGCTGGGAGTTATTCACTACTTCTGATCAAGGGTTAGGATTATGGGACGTTTTATATAAAGAAGGCCAGCCTTACCAGCTAATTGCAGCAGGTGAACGTGCTCTAGATGGACTTAGAATGGAGTCTCTTATTCCTAAGCCAGGAAAAGATTTTTGGAGTGAAATGACTCCATATGAAATAGAATCCATGCAAAAGGTCGACCTTGATAAACATGCGTTTATTGGAAAGGATGCAGTTCTTGATCATAAGTTGACTGGACCTAGACACTTGCTTGCTACATTGGTATTAGATGATCCATCCGTTGTGATAATGGGATATGAACCAGTGTATGATAAAGAGAAATCAGTAGGGTTTGTTACAAGCTTTGGTTATTCTTATGAAAGGAAAACAGGTGTAGCATTTGCAATTCTTTCTCCTGAAATAGTAAAAGAAGGAAATTCTCTAAGTATTGAATATTTTGGAGAGAAATACACAGCAAAAATCATATCACAGTCGGCTTTTATTACTCATTAAGTTATTTTAGATAAAATTATATTATTTAATTGATTGGGAGGAATAATGATGGTTGTTGCAAATCTGTCAGAGAAATTGAAGGCTACTCTTAAAGGAGGACTATATACAGATCCAGCTGTTTTTGAATTAGAAAAGAAACATATTTTTTCAGAGACTTGGACTTTTATTGGCTACGAATATGAAGTAGCAGAGTCGGGGCAATATATGACAACAAAAGTGGAGAATGAAAATATTGTTGTTGTTAGAGGAAAGGATAATGTATTGCGGGCTTTCCTAAATGTTTGCCGACATCGAGGAGCGACTCTTTGCAGTGATCCTTGTGGGAAAACGGGCGTCATTCGCTGTCCTTATCACTCTTGGAGCTATGGGCTGGATGGTACGCTGTTAGGCGTACCGAATACTAGTGAATGTCGTGAAGAGCTAGTAAAAAATGAACAGTTTGGTTTAGAGTCTGTACACCTTCAAACATGGCATGGAATGATTTGGGTCAACTTATCGGAAAATCCAAAACCAGTTGAGGAACAATTAGATAAACAGATTATGGATCGATTTGGTGAACTTGATACGATTGCTAGATATGGCATTGGAGATTTAAAAGTTGCTCACCGAGAAGAGTATGAGGTAGATTCAAACTGGAAAATCATTATTGAAAATTTTCAAGAATGTTATCACTGTTCATCCATTCATCCAGAACTAACTGACACTTTTCCTGAATTCAAGTCAGGAATTGGAACGCAAAATGGAGTTGGTACTGGAGCGACATTTAGTGAAAACCATGAAGCTTTTTCATTAAGCGGAAAAGGAAATCGTCCTCCATTAAAAGGATTGCTTCCTGAAGACGATCGAACTTATTTTGGAATGACGATTTTGCCTCTTGTATTCATAAATTTAACGCCAGATCATGTCATTATTCATCGCTGTATACCAATTAGTGCAGATAAAACAAAAGTTATTTGTGATTGGTTATTCGATCCGGAAGAAATGGCAAAGCCAGATTTTGATCCAATGGATGCAGTCGGGTTATTTCATCGAGTGAATTTACAAGATTTTGAGGCATGCCAATGGTGTCAAGAAAATATGGGATCGAAAGCTTATAAAAATGGCGGCATATTAGTGCCGATTGAACAACATGTAACAAAATTCTATGAATATGTTCTTGATTCCATTCAGTTGAGTGAGGACAATGAATAAAGGATGTTAAAGAATATGTAGCATGCTTAATGTAATAGAAACTCACTAACATACTAAATCTTTCTAAGTATTTAATAGAAGAGAATGGAATAGTTAAAATTCCTATTTATCCACCTTCCTTCTAAAGTGTGTAAATTTGGTTGGTACGCAACAGTGTATCAACCAAACACACAAGCTTTCATTTCTTGGGAGCTATTTTCTATTCCAATAATTTTATGGGATAACCTCCTTTCATTTTTGATCAGGGGAAGGAATCTTCAGGATACCAAGAGCGCACTTGTTGATTAATCACCCTCACATATTAGAACTCACTCTAGTCCATGAGCTGCCTGGAAGCTCCAACTTCCCATGGGTTGTTAGGAGGAACAGCCTGCGGGTTAAAAGTTCAAACAAGAGCGGAGGAGACAGAACTTTGTTAGTAGTCAAAGCTACAGGAGTGAAAAGAAATTCCCCAAACGCTTCTGAGGCCATTATCTAGGGACATCTCTAAAAGTCCAATTCTATAATTTGAAAATTGTTCAGATAGTGGGAGGCTAGCCCTCCACTATCTGAACTAACTTCTATGATGTTATCAAAGAGCAATTAACAAACTGGAAATTACCTTAAAAAAGGATTCTAAACTTTCGATACGAGGAGGAAATAAAATGGAGATGCCTTCAAAAATAACCACCCCTATTATTCATGTAGCCAATGTTTCTAAAGTTTTCGGACGCCAAAAAGAGCTTGCTTTAAAGCTAAGAGGTGAAGGAAAAAGTAAATATGAAGTAGAACAGGCGACAAAAACAAATGTTGCTATCCATAATGCTAATTTTGAAGTGAAAAAAGGAGAAACGTTTGCCTTAATTGGGCTTTCTGGTAGTGGGAAATCAACTTTATTAAGGTGTTTAAATGGTTTAGTTCAACCATCAGAAGGGAAAATCTTATTGGAAAATGATGATATAGCTCAGCTGTCGAAAAAAAATCTTCAGCAAATACGCAGAAATAAAATCGGGATGGTCTTTCAAAATGTCGGACTTTTACCAAACCGAACTGTCCTTGATAACATTACTTTCGGCTTAGAATTAAAAGGGGTGTCTGCACAGGAAAGGGAAAAAAGAGGGAAAGATGCCCTTGAATATGTTGGCTTAAATGGTCAGGCTTATAAACGTATTTTTCAACTATCAGGAGGAATGCAGCAGAGAGTTGGCTTAGCTAGGGCGCTTGCATCGGATCAGGAGATATTATTAATGGATGAACCTTTTTCGGCTTTAGATCCATTGATTAGACGAGAGATGCAAAAATTATTTCTTGATATACAAGATGAGATTCAAAAGACTGTTATTTTTGTCACACATGACTTAGATGAAGCATTAACTTTAGGACACCGTGCAGCAGTGATGAAAGATGGAGAGATTGTCCAGCTTGGCACAGCCGAGGATATTCTTAGTACACCTGCGACTGAATATGTAGAACAGCTTGTTCAAGGCGTAGACTACAGCAAAATTCGTCTAGCCAAAAGCGCAATGAAGCCTGTTCAAGTTTTTGCTTATGAGAAAGAATTGCCGCAAGTTATTTTAAGAAGAATGAAAATCAACCAGCTCTCTTCCATTTATGTCGTAAATGAAAATCACTGCTTAAAAGGGGTGTTAAGCCTATATCAAGTTTTAGAACAAGTTGAAAAGCGAAAGCAAGATTTGTCTCAAGCAGTTAGTGATCATTTTTATAAAGTTCATATTAATCAAACTTTACGAGAAATCCTTCCTTTATTTGCTAAAGAAATTCTTCCTGTAGCAGTTGTCGACGACCACAATCGATTAAAAGGGGAAATTTTATCTAGCTCACTAATTGCAAGTTTAACAGAGAAAGTAACAACCACAGAAAAAAAAGATATTGAATTAAAAGAGGTGGTGCAAAAATGAGCAATAAAAACGATTTCCTTCCAACACTGCCTCTTGATAAGTGGGCAAATTCATTTGTTGATTTTATCACAGCCAATTTTTCTGGGGTGTTTGACTTAATTAATTCTTTTATGACTAGTTTAATTGATGGATTAGAATGGCTGTTGACTACCCCACCTTCCTTAGTCATGGTAGCGATTATAGTTGGACTTGCTTGGTGGTTGGCGAATTGGAAAGTTGCTTCCTTCACATGCTTTGGTCTGCTTTTAATTGTTAGTTTAAATTTATGGGAAGCATCTATGCTTACTTTAGCCCTTGTTCTTACTTCAACCATTATTTCCCTTATCATTGGTGTTCCTTTAGGCGTACTATCCTACCGTTTTAAAAGAGTAAGATCCATTGTTCAACCTGTACTAGATATTATGCAAACGATGCCTGCTTTTGTTTATTTAATACCAGCAGTACTGATTTTTGGTTTAGGGAATGTAACGGCTCTATTAGCTACATTTGTTTTTGCAATGCCGCCTGCTGTTCGTTTAACTTTATTGGGGCTTCAACAAGTTCCTGAAGCCACTATAGAAGCTGCTGAAGCATTTGGAGCAAGTGAGTGGCAAAAGCTGATTAAAGTTCAGCTTCCATTAGCGCTGCCAATGATTATGTCAGGTGTCAACCAAGTAATTATGCTGTCTCTTTCTATGGTTGTCATCTCATCTATGGTTGGAGCTGGAGGTTTAGGAGCAGAGATATTAAGAAGTATAAGCATGTTGGATGTTGGTTTAGGTTTTATAGGAGGAATTTCTATTGTCATTATTGCCATTATCTTGGATCGAATGACCATCCTTGGCACCGATAAAAATAAAACATCAAATCAACCAAATCATTGATAGTTGGAGAGGATGGAGAGAAAATGAAGCGAGGCTGCTATCTGTTTATATTATTTCTATTAATCTTAAATTTGACTGCGTGTGGAAGTACCTCAACTTCAAAGTCGAGTGATCAAGAGGATAAAGGGACGAAGGAAATTACGATTGGATATATACCTTGGGATGAAGATGTTGCCGTTTCTTATTTGTGGAAGTCTTTATTAGAGGAGAAAGGGTATAAAGTGAAACTAGTTCAAGCTGATGTTGCACCAATATTTTCCGGTGTTGCAAAGGGAAGCATCGATTTATTTTTAGATACATGGATGCCGACAACTCATTCTGCTTATATGGAAAAATACAACGATAAAATTTCAGTGCTTGGCACTTGGTATCATGAAGCGGATAGTGGACTAGCTGTACCAGACTATATGGATATTCAATCAATAGAAGATTTAAAAAATAAAGCAGAGGAAATTGGCGGGAAAATTATTGGCATTGAACCTGGAGCTGGTTTAATGCGGCTGACAAGAGAGAATGCGATTCCTGATTATGGATTAAATAGCATGACGCTAGTAGAAAGCAGCACCCCTGCGATGCTTGCAGCGTTAGAAAAAGCAGTATCAAGCAAGAAGCCAATTGTCGTTACTCTTTGGCGTCCTCATTGGGCGTTTGAAGAATATAATTTAAGATATTTAGAAGATCCGAAAAACGCGATGAATCCGAGTGGAGCAGAAAAACTTCAAATTATCGGTCCAAAAGATTTTTCCACTAAGTTTCCCGAAGTTGCTAAATGGATGGAATCATTTAAAATGGATTTAACGCAAATTGCCCAATTAGAGGCCGAAATTATGAAAAGCAAGGATGAAGCGAAAGGAGTGGAAAATTGGCTTTCAAAAAATGAAAGTCTAAAAGAGGATTGGTTAAAATAGATTTAAGCTATTAAAAAATCAGAATATTCAAACCGATGATAAACAAAACAAATTTCGTATTTCTTACAAAATTATAATGACGGATGATGATTGTGGGAGAGAGTGAAGAAAAAATGCCACCGAAGGAGCAAGTCCCATAAACCCCCTTGGGATTAATCTCTCAGGTAAATAGAACCACAATAGGACGGATCTCTGGAGAGAGCTGTATTTTAAGTTCAAATACGCCACCAAAGGGGAAAGCTCTAAGTCAAGGTGTAGAAAAAGTAATAATTGCAGAAACTTTAGGCTGATCGAAAACGTTTGTATTTCGAGGTGTGAAGCCTTGGGAGGAGCGGAGTTACCGTGTTTGGGTAATGAGCATCCGAGCAAGGAGAACAACGAAGAAATCGAGCGTTTCTCGACAGCCTGGCACTATTTATTATAGAGTGAAACTCTCAGGTAAAAGGACAGAGAAGGGTAGCTTGCTCTACCTTTCTTTGTCTTTTTTTATACAGAAAAGGTGAGCCTGCTATTTTAACAGACAGTTTATATCTGTTTAAGGAAGGAGTATTCTATGGAATTTCAAAGCTGTTTTGACATTATTGGGCCGGTTATGGTGGGACCATCGAGTTCCCATACAGCTGGTGTTGTTTCGATTGGAAAGTTTATTTATGAATTGTTAGGCGGATGTCCGGAAAGTGCGGAAATTACATTCTACGGTTCCTTTTCTGAAACCTATCAAGGTCATGGAACAGATAAGGCTATACTTGGCGGGCTGCTTGGAATGGATACAGATGATTCTCGAATTAAATATGCCATCGAGTTAACGAAACGGAATGGACTGCATTATGAACTTAAGCTTGAAGAACATTGTTCTTATTTTGATCATCCGAATACAGTAGTTGTTAAGGCAGTACGGGGAGAAGATATAGTGAAAGTTGGCGGAGCATCACTGGGCGGCGGTTTATCCAAAATCTTTTTGATAAATGAAGAAAAGCTTGATATTCGTTTAAGTACAAATGAAAATTATTCGATACTCGCAGCACAATGCCGACCATATATAATGAAGGAAGTACTGGAGGGGATTTGATGGAAATTCGATCGATGCATGAGCTGATTGAAATTTGTCTGAATGAACAGAAAACGATTGGTGAAGTCATGCTAATGATGGAGGCTGAGAAGTC
Source organism: Niallia yueguangensis (assembly GCF_052663115.1). Classification (NCBI taxonomy): domain Bacteria; kingdom Bacillati; phylum Bacillota; class Bacilli; order Caryophanales; family Bacillaceae; genus Niallia; species Niallia yueguangensis. Next base: position 73,661 of record NZ_JBQTCX010000014.1, on the reverse strand, counting down.
ACGTAGAGATAAAGAGACGATTATCAATATGATGAAAGAACGGCTTATCAAAATGAAGGATGCGATTGATACCGGATTAAAAGATGGGTCAACAGCGCCGAGCGGTATTTCAGGTGGAGATGCGGTCAAAATGAGTCACTATGCTAATCAAGGGAAAGCACTTTCAGGTGATTACATACGAGACTCGATGACATTTTCACTGGCGACATCTGAAACCAATGCCCGTATGGGGGTTATTGTAGCTACCCCGACAGCTGGAGCAGCCGGTATTTTACCTGGAGTGCTTTTTTCTCTACAAAAAAATGACGGTACCTGCTATAACGATTTAGTCATGGGACTGTTTACGGCAAGTGCCCTTGGTTATGTTATTGCTAACCGTTCTTTTATTTCAGGAGCAGCAGGAGGATGTCAAGCAGAGGTTGGTTCTGCAACAGCTATGGCAGCAGGGACGATTGTTGAGTTAAAAGGAGGTACACCAAAACAAGCTATTAACGCAACAGCAATCGCTTTGAAATCATTATTAGGATTAGTTTGTGATCCAGTCGCTGGGCTTGTGGAAGTTCCTTGTATTAAGAGAAATGTGATCGGAACATCTATAGCCTTCTCAGCTGCTGATTTATCTCTTGCAGGTGTAGAAAGCCGAATTCCATGTGATGAAGTCATTGAGGCTATGTACAAAATTGGAAGTGAAATGCCAAGGACTCTTAGAGAAACAGCACTAGGAGGTCTTGCCATGACTGATACAGGGAAGAAAGTAAAAGAACAGATTTTCCGAAAGATGTAAAAATGAAAAATCCATGATTTAATATTAGAGGAAGTTAAGTACTTTTTCTCAATAAAAGGCTTGTTCCACCTAAAGTAGAATACTCATTGATGGAACAAGGAAAAAGCTTGATGCCGATTCTTGAGTCTATGTACGAATGGGGGAAAAATTACATGAACACTGTGATGAAGGATCAAGTTAATATAAATTAATATTTTTATTTATCGAAAACTATAGCAAACTAGTTACGGTGTACAACTAAATAATCAGAATCCACTTTTTTAAGGTAAAGGAGTAGATCATTTGATTAAAAAAGGAGAAATGAAAATATGGTTTTTTATGTTTCGATCTTGTTGACGGGAGTTTTTATTATTTGGGGGATTTTTTTTACAGATAGCTTATCGTCTATGGTCAATACCCTTTTTAAAGGTAGTGTTGGCAACTTCGGATGGGTTTATATCAGTTCAACCTTAATTTTTATAATATTTTCATTTTACTTGTTAGTGTCTAAATACGGTGATATTAGATTAGGCAAAGAAAGGGACAAACCAGAATTTAAGACTATTTCCTGGTTGTCTATGTTATTTGGTGCAGGTATGGGGATTGGAATTATCTTTTGGAGTATTGCAGAACCTGTGACCCATTATTCAAATCCACCTTCTGGAAAAGGTTTTACAGAAGCAGCAGCTAATTTATCGATGGAGTACACGTTTTTTCATTGGGGTATTCACCCATGGGCTATCTACACAGTCATTGGCTTAGCCCTCTCCTTTTTTCAATTTAATAAAAATTTGCCTGCATCTGTGAGTTCTGCTTTTTATCCCCTTTTAAAAGAAAAAATTTATGGCCCAATTGGAAAAACAATTGATATCTTTTCTGTAATTGCCACCGTTTTTGGTATAGCTACATCTCTGGGTTTAGGAGCTATGCAAATCTCAGGTGGACTTAATTACTTTTTTAATATTCCAAATACAGTTAATGTTCAAATTATCGTTATCTTCATTTCAACCGTCCTGCTCTTGATCTCTATATCCACTGGATTAGAAAAAGGGATTCAATACTTATCTAACACCGCCTTGTTCCTATCAATTTTGATGTTATCTTTAGTCTTAATCGTGGGATCGACTTCTGAGATTTTTAAGGTCTTTTGTAATACACTGGGGGGCTATTTAGGTAATTTTATGGAAATGAGTCTAAGATTAAGACCCTTTGGAGACAACTTGTGGATAGGAAACTGGACTGTGTACTATTGGGCATGGTGGATTGCATGGGCTCCTTTTGTTGGTATGTTTATTGCCCGAATTTCCAAAGGAAGAACAATAAAGGAGTTTGTCCTTGGGGTATTAATCGCCCCTTCACTTGGTACATTTGCTTGGTTATCTATCTTTGGAGGACAAGTTCTCCATCTTATCCATAACTTAGGTTACAAGGATTTAGTTGAAAAAATCACATCAAATGTAGATTTATCAATTTTTACTTTTTTTGATTATCTTCCAGCAAGTTCAATTCTAAGTGTTGTAGGCTTTGCGATTATGATAATTTATTATATAACTGTAGCTGATACATCAACTTTTGTGTTGGGTATGCTCAGTGAAAGAGGGAATTTAAATCCATCGAATAAAGTTAAAATTACATGGGGAGTCATCCAGTCAATGGTTGCTGCAGTGTTACTTTTGGCAGGAGGTTTGCAGGTACTACAAACTGCCTCCATCACAGCCTCGCTCCCTTTTGCGATTATTATGGTTATCATGTGTTGGTCTTTCTTTAAAGAATTAAAGAATGAAGCAAAGGAAAATAAAATTCCGAACCCAAAAGAAAGAATTTCATAAGTAGAGTGTAATACAGAACTAGCAAAATTAATAGATTTAATATAAAGAAGATTAAGATACAAATTATCAATTTTAATAATTAAATATTAAGTGTAAGCCCCCAATCAAACAACGTATATGAACATGCAGCACCTCCTGGTACGATGAACGTATCAATTTAAAGAGGTGCTTTTCCTATGTCGCAACAAAAACTTACAATTGCCCCCGTTACACTACATTCCGAAAATAAAGTAACAGTCCCGAAGTTAATACAAATTCACGATTTAATTAATTTAAAATTAATCTGCTAGTAATAATTATAGCACTACGAATTCAGTTTTAAACATTTTACTTACCAGTTAATATCAGCAGATTCAGCAACATTTGTATTAGGTATGCAAACAACAAATGGTTCGCTTAATCCGCCAAATAGAATTAAGTTTATATGGGGAATAATTCAATCTGCAACAGCTGTTATATTGCTTTGGTCAGGTGGATTAGGTGCCCTTCAAATGGCATCAATTGTAGCTGCATTCCCATTTGAAATTATTATGATTCTAATGGTCTTCTCATTAGTTAAATCGTTAAGAGAAGAAAAAGTAAAAAATAATCAAAATCTCTCTAAAGAATTTAAGAAAATGGAAACTAATCTAGTTAAAATAAAGGGATAGTAGCCGCCAAATTGATGAAAAAAGACGACTCAACATTTACTTTGTGAATGTTAGAGTCGTCTTTTTTGATAGAAATTATTAGTTTCTTTGATAAAACGAAAGTTTATCAGTGCCCTCTTAATTGTAGGTGGGGATTATTTTACACTTACGTTTAATTAGAATTTTTAACTTCTATCTTTAATGATGTTATAAAATTCAATTTTTGTAAGCTAAGAATTTACATCGTACTTGAAATTGTTTCATTCGGGAGAGCTTCTTCATCTGTTTCTACCTCATCATCATCAAATACTGCTTTTGGTAAGCAGGTATAGACACCCCAATAGTAGGTAATTAATGAGGCAATAGTTATAATGGCGAGATCTATCGGATTACGGAGTATACCAATGCCACCAAATGAGCCAAGATACGAAATAACCATCATCACCATATAATAAAATACAAGCCACCATGTCGATTTAACCTGCTGTCTGAGACTTACTGCTTTTGTAGGTACAAAATTTTTAAAAAGTAAGTAGGCGAAAAACAAGACGATCTGAGATCCGAGCAGCCAAGAAATGGTATTCCATCCTGACCAATATACAATAAACGAAGCGATGATAAAAGATAGAGGTCCAATTACATTCATCCCTTTGAGATAAAATGGCCTTGGAAGATCCTTTGCATTTCTTCTAAAAGCTCCGGCTGCAATTGGAGCGATAGCATATGACAATATCAGTGCTGCGGAGACAACACCGACCAAAGCACTCCAAGATGGGAATGGAAGTGTCCAGAAAATAGACATAATAAAGGTTAGCCAAAGTGCTGGACGCGGGATCCCTGTTTTATTATCAATCTTTGAAAATATCTTTAAAAATGTCCCATTACGAGCCCAACCGTAGACAGTACGAGCGGTTGTAGACATATAGATGTTACCCGCACCACTAGGGGAAATAATAGCATCAATGACGATAAAGGAAGCCAGCCAGCCTAAACCAAGAATAACAGCGATATCTTCAAACGGGAGACTGAATTGCTTATCAACATTTCCCCATCCTCCAGATAACATATTTGATGGAATACTCCCAGTAAATGCAATTTGTAACAGAAAATAGACTGCTGCAGATAGAACAACGGTTAGGATCAAAGTAATTGGTATTGTTCGTTGGGGTTTTCTCGCTTCACTTGCAACTGAGACAATTGGCTGAAGGCCAAGATAGGCAAACATGACTCCGCCAGTAGTGATAGCAGACTGGATGCCCGAAATCCCAAAAGGGGCGAAACCATGTGCGGTGAAGTTAGCTTTTTTCAAATATGTGAGTAGTACTATAATTGTAACTGTTGGTACAATGAATTTTATAGCCGTAATAATCATATTTGACCGAGCAAATACTTTTACACCGAAATAGTTGAGTAGAAAAAATAAACAAAGTAGCCCAAATTGCAGAAACCATCCGAGCGTTGTCGGCAAATCAGAACCATTTTGCGTCAAAGAAGGCCACCAAGATGCTGCATACTGGCGTGCTGCCACCACTTCTATAGCAATAAAACTTGAATACGCGATTAGTGTAATAAATCCTATAAGATACCCCATAAGTGGACCATGGGAATAAGCTGGATAACGAACAATACCCCCAGCACGTGGGATTGAAGCGCCAAGCTCGGCATAAACGAGACCTAACAGCAGGACAGCAATGCCTCCAACTATCCATGAAATCCACCCTGCTGGCCCTGCCAACGAAACAACATGGCTAGCGGCAAACAGCCAACCTGAACCAAACATTGAACCTAAACCAATAAAAGTAAGATCCCATAAGGACAAATTCCCTTTAAGTTTCCCTTGATTTGACATTAAAATTCCCCCTTTTAAATTATTTTTATTTTTCAAGAGATGTTTTTGTATCTTAATGCTTGATTTGCTTTTTTCTCAGTTAATTCCCATAATGTTTGTGTTCTAAGTGCAAGCGGAACACATTTCCTCCCTTCCCCGTATACATGATGGATAAATCCTTTGTCACTCTTTCTGGCATAAAAATCAAAATGTTTTAAATAATTTGATATATTACGTTTATTAACATATTAAACTTGTAAACATATCTTGTGAAATGATTTAAAATGATAGGATTAATCACAATGAATGATAGTTAAACAGAAAAACAAGACACTTAGATTGGCAAATCCATATTCTTAAAGATGAAGTTTAACAGCTAAAACTGAAATTCCCTAGGCGGTTGCTTATTTGACAAAATCGATGGAGAAATTTAATGAAACCATTACCAAATTTAATAACCAAAAAATTCTATTTCCAAGGCAGCACTCTTTAAATTGGTTTCTTCGTCTTATTTCAATTGACGATATGCTGATTTGAGGAACATTGAACTGGTTTTAACATAGCTTAACGAGCATGTGACAAAATCTCGTTGATTTAAATTAAAAATAGTTAATAAATTCTGAATGTTAGATTGACAACATGTTTTCTATAGAATATTATGTAATTAAATATTAGCGGATAATATTAATAGAGCTAACCTCTACGATAGATTTATATCGGTACTAGTTTATAAGAATACTAAAAATTGAATCCACTCTTAATTTTTTAATAATTAATTTTTAAATTACAGCAGTGATTGTACATAATAAGAATAATGAGATTTTATTTTAGTCTGACATGTAAAGAGTGTTTTAAAGTACATTATAAACAATTGAATATTTTACGGTTGATTGTATTGGGAGAGAGTAATGAATATTGCCGCCGAAGGAGCAAATTCCATAAAATCCTTGGAATAAATCTCTCAGGTAAAAGGAACCAATACAAGACGTAGCTCTGGAGAGAGCATATCTATATATGCCACCAAAGGGGAACATTCTAAATGATAAACGGAACTAAACTCTCAGGTAAAAGGACAGAGAAGGGTAAAAGCAGGCTTTAGCTACCCTTCTCTGTCCTTTTTTGTGTGCAAAAAGAGCAGTGTTTCTATCATTTTTCTTAGAAATGATATCTGTAGTGATTAAGAGATATATCTTCTATCTTTGAAACATAAAGGGGTAGTGTAAACGATACTTCAGAATACAAGGCGACCGCTTATGCACATTATTGCAGCCAAGCTTTCATTAAAGTGGGGGAAAGAATATGGTATGCAGTACCAGTTTTTTGAAGAATGTTGTGAGTATTATGAATATCCAAATATTACAATCGTAACTACAAAAGGCCGTGATCATGTTATTAAAGTTGGCGGTATATCACTCGGCGGCTAACTTACAATAATTATTTGAAATGATCAAATTTATTTTAACAGTTGAAAGGAATGGGAATAATAATGAAAAAAGCAACTGCTAGCTTACTATATAGCAAGGAACATGAGTGGGTTTTACAATTAGATGGAAATAGGGTGCGAATTGGGATTTCTGATTATGCACAAAAACAGCTAGGAGATATCGTATTTGTGGAGAATCCGCAAGTAGATGCTAAAGTATCAGCTGATGAATCAATGGGAACAATCGAATCGGTTAAAGCAGTTTCTGAAATTTTTGCTTCAGTATCAGGTACAGTTGTGCTAATCAATGAGGAGTTAGAAGATGCTCCTGAGACAATTAACGAATATCCATTTAGCAAAGGCTGGTTAGTAGAGGTGGAAATGTCTTGTCCAGAAGAGCTGGAATCCCTATTAAATGAGGATGAGTACCAAGTATTTGTGAATGAAGGAGAGGAATAGAATGATATCCCCCCTGATAGAAACAAGATCAAGAGGAACAGCTCGCTTTTTTAAATATATCTTCAATCGATGAGTTGTTTGAAGATATTCAAGCTTAAATATAAAAAGGAAGAAAATGCAGTAAAAGAAAAAGAAACAGTAAATGTATAAATTAAATAGTCATATGTACGGGGGTTATCCTGTAAAGTTGACTTTCAAGTCTGACAGAATATATGTTCTGTTCATAGGAGTGAATGAGATGGCAACTGAGCATGTTCGAAAACCAGATTGGCTCAAGATAAAATTAAATACGAATGAACAGTATACGGGCTTGAAAACGATGATGCGTGAAAAAAAGCTTCATACTGTCTGTGAAGAAGCAAAATGCCCGAATATTCATGAATGCTGGGCATCGAGAAAAACGGCAACCTTTATGATTTTAGGAAGTGTGTGCACACGTGCATGTAGATTCTGTGCCGTGCAAACAGGGCTGCCGACAGAGCTTGATTGGGGAGAACCAGAGCGGGTGGCAGAATCAGTGGAGCAAATGGGACTAAAGCATGTCGTGATTACTGCTGTTGCCCGCGACGATTTAAAGGATGGTGGAGCCGGGGTTTTTGCAGAAACGGTCAGAGCCGTAAGACGCCGTAATCCATTTTGTAGTATTGAAGTTCTTCCGTCTGATATGAACGGGAAATATGAAAACTTAAAAACATTAATGGATGCGAAGCCCGACATTTTAAATCACAATATTGAGACGGTAAAAAGTTTATCACCAAAAATTCGTGCCCGGGCAACTTACGAACGTTCCCTTGAGTTTTTGCGCCGAGCAAAAGATATGAATCCTGCTATTCCAACAAAATCAAGCATTATGATCGGTCTTGGAGAAACAAAAGAAGAAATTATCGAAACGATGGATGATCTTCGTACGAACAATGTAGATATTATGACAATTGGACAATATTTACAGCCTACAAAACATCATTTAAAAGTCCAAAAATATTGGAGTCCACAAGAGTTTGAAGAACTAAAAATCATTGCCATGTCAAAAAGATTTAGTCATTGCGAAGCCGGACCGCTTGTTCGCTCCTCTTATCATGCAGATGAACAGGTTAATGCAGCAAAAGCGAATGCATAATCAAGGAAATTAGGCGTTAGGAGAAGTGAAGTCCTAAGATGTTAAAAATGACAGAAGCAGCATTAAACCGGCTAAAAGAATTGGCTGTGAATGAAGATGGAATCCCACGGGTTGATGCCGAAGTAGCAGGCGGATGCGGGATAACAGTTAAGTTTGCGAGAAATCCGAAATATCCACTAGTTAAATAAAACAAAAACACAATAATAATCTTATTATTGTGTTTTTAAGTTCAAATTTTTTATTTTCTGATATCAAATATTTAAAAGCGGTACAGTATCTTTGGCTTCCAACTTCTCAATCATCTCATACCAAGACTTTGGTTTATTTGTTAAGACTGAATAATAGCGTGTCAAAAACCTTACAATTAGATCCGTTTTTATATTTTCTACGAAATTGACAGTAGGAAGGAAACAAAGGTCAAGCCCATGAACCGCCTCTCCATCATTATTCCAGGAAGGATGCACATAAGAAAAGTCAAGACGCTTATAACCAAGATGTGCCAATACTTCACGGCGCACATATGGATCCATTGGCTTCACTCCGCCAAATTCATGATGATCTACCTGATAAGGATCATAAATCTCGGCAAACATTCCGAATAGTTGCTTGTCATTTTCTGCTGCTAGAGAATGTAAATCCTTCGACCTCCTTTGGGATAAAAATGGACCAATGCCGAGTCCTGCTTGGCCAATGATTGTAAAATCTGTCATCGCCACATTAAAGTCATTATAATAACGATACTCTGTTGCACCGACTACCTTCTCATTATGAACAGCGACAAAGACACGAATCCCTGGGTCTTCAAGAGGCTCTTTCCAAAGATCGAATTCCAAAACCTCTTCAGGGGGGAAAATCTCTTGCATTAATTCGTGCATTTGTTTGAATAAAGGATCTTGTATGCTCGTAATTCTTTTATATTCCATATTCGTTTATCTCCTTATCAAAATATTTATGAATAAAAAGGATTTTTCCACTCCATCAGTGTTGCGTAATTGCATGATTCTTTATCCTCTATATAATTTGCCACCACTTGAATTGGGGTGCGGCCACAACGAAGAAGAAAAGTAATAACCGGGTCCCTTAATTCCCCTTTTACAACAGCCTCCAAATATTGATCAGGTGTCATTTCTTTTGCTTTTTTATAATAGCCTGGCATTCTCCCACCACCTAATAACCGCTCCAGTTTCTTATGAATAACAACGTCATACATAGAAGACATCAGCTCTTTTCCCAAACCTAATTTTCGATAGGAGGGGCGTACTCCAATATCAACAACATAGAGCGTCTTGCCATTAGGATTATGGTTTCGAATATATCCATTATCAGTTATTTCTTCCCATGTATGTTCAGGATGGGTTGGATCAAAATCAACCAGCAAACTGGTCATGGAACCGGCAATTTCTCCATTAATTTCTATACATAAGGCTCCTTCTGGAAATAAAGTAACATGGTTCTCCAACTGTTCCGTATTCCACCATAATTCAGATGGGAACGGTGGCGGAAAACTTTCTTTCTGAATTAGTATTAAAGCAGGAAAGTCTTTTTCTTTATAATTTCGAATGACTGCAGGGATGGGTTGATTCCCGTCAAAGACAAAAAACTCTTTGTAATACGCCATATAATCGCTCCTTATGCTTATAGACCTTAAGTACTAAGTTCTTTTTTAGGTTCCCAATCTGGATAAAGGTCAGTACGCCGATCACGCCATGTGGTAACCGAGCCATTTTTTCGAACCTGATATAACAGTTCTAAATCAAGGTCTGCTGTCACAATCATATCCCCATTAATCTCTCCTTCTACCAAAATGCCGCGGGGAGGAAAAGGAATATCATTTGGTGTAATAACAGCTGCTTGTCCGAAATTCGCTCTCATAAAATCAACTGTAGGAAGTGAACCTACTGTACCAGTGGAAACGACGTAAACTTGGTTTTCGACTGCCCTCGCATGACTCGTGTAGCGGACACGATAGAATCCATGACGATCATCTGTACATGAAGGACTGAAAATAATATCCGCCCCCTTCGCCTTTGCCATTCGAACAATTTCCGGAAACTCAATATCATAGCAGGTTAAAATAGCGATTCTTCCTTTTTCAGTATCAAACACTTCAAGGCCATCACCAGGAGTCATATTCCATTCATTCACTTCTGTTGGAGTAATATGAAGCTTTGCTTGTTCTGCTATTCTTCCATCTGGATAGAATAAATGGGCAACATTGTATAAACGACCCTCTTTATTAATAACGTGTGTTCCTCCAATAATATGAATCTGGTTTTTAATCGCTAAATTTATAAATAAAGATCGATACTCATCGGTAAAAGAGGGAAGATCTTGGATGGTCAAAGCTTGACCTTGTTGGTTGCCAATGGACATAAGCTGCGTTGTGAGAAATTCTGGGAATAAAACAAAATCCGCTCCAAATTCTTCTGCCGTTTTAACATAGTGCTCCACTTGATTTGCAAATTCATCAAAACTTTGTATAGTATGAAGATGATATTGAACTGCCGAGACTCTTAGTTTCATAGGATCCTCCTTGTTATTCAATTTATATAGTGAAAATTCAGAGTATTTATTTTATTAATGAATTTATATTGATAGTATTAGAAATGGTTCTCTCTAACAAGTACACACTTTTGTTTTATTTAGTTACAAAGAATTGTTTATTTTTTTTCATTGATATTTAAAATGTTTTTAGTTCCATTATGGAGAAAATTTCATTTTTTTTCGATAGCATGTCCTCCAAATTCATTTCGTAATGCAGCTACTACTTTTCCTGTAAAGGTATCCTCTTCTAATGAACGATAACGCATCAATAGGGACATGGCGATAACTGGCGTGGCAGTTTGAAGATCCAAAGCTGTTTCTAACGTCCACTTTCCTTCACCAGAAGAATGCATGGTCCCTTTAATTTCGTTAAGTTTTGCATCTTTTGAAAAAGCATTTTCTGTTAACTCCATAAGCCATGAACGTATAACTGAACCGTTATTCCATACGCTAGCAACTTTTTCATAATCATATTCGAATTCGCTTTTCTCTAATATTTCAAACCCTTCACCAATAGCAGCCATCATTCCATATTCAATACCATTATGGACCATTTTTAAAAAGTGCCCACTTCCTGCTTTCCCTGCATATAAGTATCCATTTGCTACAGCTGTATCACGAAAAATAGGTTCAACTATTTCCCAGGCTTCTCTATCACCCCCAACCATGTAGCAAGCTCCATGACGGGCTCCCTCCATTCCTCCGGAAGTTCCTGCATCCATAAAGCTAATACCAAATTTCTTTAGATGATTATACCGTTCAATGGATTGTTTATAGTGGGAGTTTCCTGCTTCAATGACGATGTCACCGTTATCCAAAAAAGGAGTAATTTCGCTAAGCACTGAATCCACAACTGGATGAGGAACCATTATCCATAATATCCTCGGTTGCTCTAATGATTGAACAAGTTCCAACAAACTTGAAGTACCCGCAGCCCCATATGTTTCCATCTCTCCTACTAATTGACGATTTACATCGTAAACGACTACTTCATGATTATGTTCTATAATATTTTTTGTTAAGTTAGATCCCATTTTCCCTAGACCAATTAGTCCAATCTTCATATTAATCTCCTCCTAAAAATAGTTTTCCAAAAGATTATTTGCTCTTTGCATGTATCTCTACTAATACGCAATCGAATTTGTAGACTTTTTTCTTACTAGTAGCTTCACTCAAAAACTTAAAATTCCCACCACTTAAAACCATCCTCCTGAAGTAATTCGTCTGAAGCATCCGGTCCCATTGAACCGGAACGATAGTAATGAAGCGGAAGAAGATTTTCCTTAAATGCCTCCAGTACCGGTTGAACCCAAGCCCACGATAACTCGACTTCTTCCCAATGTGCAAAAAAGGTGGAATCACCTCGCATTGCATCAAACAGGAGGAGTTCGTATGCTTCCGGTACATCTTTTACACTATTAAAAAAGTTTATATTGACAGGCTCGATTTGATTCGTTAATGGATTCTTCATATTTAGTTGCAGTGAAATTCCTTCTTGCGGGCTGATTTGGATTATTAAAGCATTAGGTGTCATTGATCCAAACTGAGGCATAGTCAAATCTTTTAATGAATTTTTAAATTCAATTACTATGCTTGTCAATTTTTCTTTCATTCTTTTTCCTGTACGGATATAAAATGGGACCCCACTCCAAAATTCATTATCGATCCATAAACGCGCTGCTATAAATGTATCATTTGTTGACGAATTATTAATTCCAGGCTCTTCTTTATATCCAACGACTGATTTTCCATCTATTTCTCCTGCCGTGTATTGGCCTCGAAGAACATCTGTGGCTACATTTTCTTTCTGTAGCGGGCGAAGAAATTTCATTATTTTTTTCTTTTCCTTGCTAACTTCTTTCGCGTTGATATTTTGCGGAGGCTGCATCGCAGTCATCATGAGCAGTTGCAACAAGTGATTTTGAAACATATCTTTTACCGCTCCTGATTGGTCATAATATTCTGCCCTTTCTTCTACACCTACCGTCTCACTAGCAGTAATTTGTACGTTGGCAATATACTGGTTGTTCCACAAAGTTTTAAGAACAGGATTTGCAAAACCTAACGTTTCAAGGTTTTGTACCATTGGCTTTCCAAGATAATGGTCAATACGATAAATTTCTTCTTCTTCAAATGCACGACTTAATTTTTTATTTAACTCTTGTGCAGACTTTAAATCATTCCCAAAGGGTTTTTCAATGATTAGACGCTTCCTTCCTTTTCCGGAAGCTAATCCACTTTCTTTGATGCCTAAAGCAATGGTATCAAAGAATTCTGGTGCAACCGATAAATAAAATAGTCGATTTTCAGGAATGTTTAATTGTTCTTCGCGTCTTTTAACTAATTCACCTAACTTTTGATACCCTTCGTATGCTTGTTCTTCCATTACATCTAAGGAAATAAACCGAAATACTTCTAGAAATTTCTTTGTTTTGGAACTATCGTCAATCGGTCGCCTAGAGAAAGCTTTAATAGAGTCTTCAATATTAGCTTGAAATTGATCATCGAACCATGCTCTTCTTCCTACACCAATAATCGAAAACGATTCAGGCATTTTACCATCGAGAAATAAATTATAAAGGGCAGGATAGATTTTTCTCTTAGCTAGATCTCCGGTGGCTCCAAATAAGACAAAAGTCATGGCGTCTAATCCTAGTATCTCTGACATATCCAAAGAATTCTCTGCTAAACTATTATTGTGAGGTATAGTTAATTCATTCATTTTGATCCTCCTGTACTTTTTCGTTAAGTGTTTTTCTCTGTTGAGATTCAGTATAATATGTATAAATCTCAACATGTAAGTACGCACTTTTATCTCATTTAGTGTCAAAGAAGTAACCGTAAGAAAAATTAGAAGTAGATAAAAGCTGATGTACCGGAAGCAAAGTTCTATTGAAAAAATTCACTTGACAATCAATTTTATGTCAATTATTCTGAAAATACGAAAAATTAATACAGTGCGGATGATAGTTGTAGGAGAGTGTAAACGTAAGTGCATACCACCGAAGGAGCAAACTCCAAAAATACCCTTGGAACAAATCTCTCAGGTAAATGGACTACAACAGGACGCAACTCTGGAGAGAGCGTTTAAAAACGCCACCAAAGGGGAAGATTCCAAAAATAAATGGAGTTAAACTCTCAGGTAAAAGGACAGAGAAGGGAACATTACCCTTCTTCTGTCCTTTTTTGCGTTCAAAAAAGTTAATAGGGGGTATGTTCGTTGCCTAAATTTTTCCAAAAATGAAAGGTTTTTCTGGAAGGGAAATAGGAATACATTCCCACAGTCCGTCAAAAATAAAATTTTTAGGGGTGGAACGATTGAGTTTGCAAAAAAATGATACAACGATTTTTGAAGCCATTGAGAAAGAGAAACATCGCCAGCTTCATACGTTAGAGTTAATTGCATCAGAAAACTTTGTAAGTCAGGACGTATTGGAAGCTATGGGAAGCGTGATGACGAATAAATATGCTGAAGGTTATCCGGGAAAACGTTACTACGGTGGATGTGAATATGTCGATGTAGCGGAACAAGCAGCGATTGAACGTTTAACCAAGTTGTTTGATGCTCGATTTGCAAATGTACAACCACACTCAGGTGCACAAGCAAATACAGCGGTTTTTTTTGCTTTGCTTAATCCAGGTGATAAAGTGATGGGTATGAATTTATCGCACGGTGGACATCTCACACATGGCAGTCCAGTAAGCATGTCTGGAAAATGGTTTGATGTCGTATCCTACGGGGTGAGGGAAGATACACATCTAATTGATTACGATGAACTTGAAGAAGTGGCGAAAAGAGAAAAGCCAAAGTTAATTATCGCAGGTACAAGCGCATATCCAAGAACGATTGATTTTTCAAAGTTTAAAGCAATTGCTGATCAAGTTGGGGCAAAACTAATGGTGGATATGGCACATATTGCCGGACTTGTCGCAGCAGGGGTGCATCCTTCTCCTGTACCGCATGCTGATGTTGTGACAAGCACTACTCATAAAACATTGCGCGGACCTCGAGGTGGAATTATTTTAACAAACGATGAAGAGATCATGAAACAAATTAATAAAGCGGTATTTCCAGGAATACAAGGCGGACCTCTCATGCACATTATTGCGGCTAAGGCGGTTGCTTTCCAAGAAGCATTACAGCCAAGCTTTAAAGAATATGCCAAACAAACGATCGAAAATGCTGCCACACTTGGTGAAGCATTAAAGAAAGAAGGGGCTGCCCTTGTGTCAGACGGAACAGATAATCATATTGTACTGCTTGATGTACGACCTTGGGATTTAACAGGAAAAGAAGCAGAGAAGCTGCTTGAAGAGGCTGGTATTACGGTTAATAAAAACACCATACCTTATGATCCTCAAAGCCCGTTTGTTACAAGTGGAATCCGCATTGGGACAGCGGCATTAACGACACGTGGAATGAAAAGGGAAGAAATGATGCAAATCGCTAAAGTAATTGCATCTGTTCTGAAGAGCAAAGGAGAATTAGCAGTTTTAGTGAAGTCAAGAGAAACAATAAAAGCAATTTGTGGTCAGTATCCGTTGTTTCAACAGCCTATAACTGTTTAAGAAGGAAGCACTATAATGGAGTTCAAAGTTGTTTTGATTTATAAAGAAGCAAATCATATTAATAGGATAATTTTGTAAAAATTCAGAACTATAAAAATATTATAAAATTTTAAGTGGAAGGAAGTAAAAAAATGACAAATGTAACAGCAAACTTATTATATAGCAAGGAACACGAGTGGGTATTACAATTAGGCGGAAATCGAGTCCGAATCGGAATTTCTGAGTATGCACAAAAGCTGTTAGGTGATATCGTTTTTGTTGAAACTCCAGAAATTGATAATGAGGTGACAGCTAATGATTCAATGGGGACAATTGAGTCTGTAAAAGCTGTTTCTGAACTTTACGCCCCTGTAACAGGTACCATTGTTAGTGTAAATGAGATGCTGGAAGATTCTCCGGAAATCATTAATGAGCATCCTTATGATGAAGGGTGGCTTGTGGAAGTAGAAATGTCAAGTCCAGATGAGTTAGAAGCACTCTTGAATGAAGAAGAATACCAAGCATTTGTAAGTGAAGAACAGGACTAAGATGACAGCGGCTTATTTTTAGCGAGTATGTTCAAAAACCCGACTGCTTTACAATGTAATACAATTCGATAAACAGGAAATTGTAGCAACAATTGTATGTTGAAACTTTTAAATTTCATGGGAAAGGGGGAAGAAGACAAATTGATTTTAAGGCTAACAGACTCGGCATTGAACGAGTTGAAAAAAATGGTGTTGAAGGAAGAACAACTTCCTCGAATTGACGCTAATGTTGCTGGAGGATGTGGCATGTCTGTCAAGTTTTCACTTATTTTTGATGAATCACGACGAAACGATACGGTAATTGAGTATGACAGTATTCAGATTCAAATAGATCATTTTACAAAACGTTATTTGGATGGAGAGACGCAAATTGATTATAAAGATGATGTTGGTTTTTTGATTGGAGAAAGCTATGCATCAAGTGCATGTTCAATTGAATTCGATTAAAACCTCGAAGCGTTAATTTTATGCATAATAGTTAGGTTATTTGGGCGGTGATGTTATTGACAGGAGATGAGCTTGTAATAGTTATCTCAAAAATTGGCTTAAGCATTCTTTGGATATTAATTTTCATTCAAAAAAAGAGAAATGGTACTTTAAATTTTGTTCATGTCTTTTTCTTCATATGTGCATTTGTTTTATTACCTTTTTCACTATATCAAGTATTTAATAGTTGAAAACATTTGATTAATTAATACTATTTCAGGTCGAGGAAAAAGCTCAAAGTAACGATAAAGGCAGAACTCGTCTTAACTTCATTCTAGGAAGTGAAATAAATGAAGAATACCACTCTTTTCTTATTGAATCACTAAAATGCCACTTTTAATGATAAGATTGAGCAACTTACAAGGAGGGAATCATATGTTCGAAAATGATCAAGTTTACGATATTACGATTATTGGAGGTGGTCCTATAGGGTTATTTACCGCTTTTTATGGGGGGATGCGACAATGTCGTGTGAAATTAATAGAGAGTCTTCCACAGCTAGGAGGGCAGCTTTCAGCTTTATATCCTGAAAAGTATATATACGATGTGGCTGGATTTCCCAAAATTCCAGCTCAGGAATTAGTTAACAATTTAAAGGAACAAATGTCAAAATTTGAACAAACAATTGTACTTGAACAGGCTGTAGAAGAAGTTGAAAAGCTAGTAGACGGTACATTTAAGTTAACAACAAATAATGGGGTTCATTATTCGAAAACAATTGTCATAACAGCCGGGAACGGAGCTTTCCAGCCTCGTAAACTAGAGTTAGAAGATGCTGTTAAATATGAGAATACTAATTTACATTACTTTGTAGATGATTTAAATAAATTTGCGGGTAAGCGGGTTGCTTTGCTTGGAGGAGGTGATTCAGCTGTCGATTGGGCCTTAATGCTTGAGCCTATTGCAGAAAAAGTAACACTTATTCATCGCCGCGATAAGTTCCGCGCACATGAACATAGTATTGAACTTTTAAAGAATTCAAGAGTTGAGATTTTGACTCCTTTTGTCCCTAGCAAGTTAGTTGGCAAAGAAAAAATTAATCAAATTGTATTAGAGGAAGTAAAGGGTGATCGTAAAGAAATTCTAGATATTGATGATTTAATTGTCAATTTCGGCTTTGTTTCTTCTCTTGGACCAATTAAGAACTGGGGCCTTGAAATAGAGAAAAACTCAATTGCTGTGAATTCGAAAATGGAAACAAATATTGAAGGTATTTATGCTGCTGGAGATATTTGTACATACGATGGCAAGGTAAAGCTTATTGCGAGTGGATTTGGTGAAGCACCGACTGCTGTCAATAATGCAAAAGCTTACATTGATCCTAAAGCTAAATTACAGCCAGGCCACAGTTCGTCAATGGATTTGGAGAAGAAGAGTTTAACTGCTACTAGATAAATAGATTAGGCTTTTTTCCATAAAAGGAAAAAGAGAACAAATAAAATAATTAGAGGTGCAAAAATGAGTGAAAAAACGATAACACAAAACGAATTAAAATTTTTAGATGAAAAGCCAGGTATTCAGTTAATAAAAGCGGGGTTATATCAATTAAATGAGCTGAGCGTGTTGAGAGGGACACCTGAACTAAAGGGACAAATTGTTGATGTACCTATCACTGAAAAAAAAGAAGTATTAACAATGGGATATTTTGCATTGCAACCGTCAGTTGACTATTCAGCAGAATTTAATTTTATCGAGATAAAAGTGGTTACAAAAGGGAAAATGATTGTGCGTGATATTCAAGGGAATAAATATGTTGCAGAAGTTGGTGATGTTTTAATCTTCTCTCCTAAGACAACTGTCATTTTCGATGGTGAGAGTGATGGAGAAGCTGTTTATTTTAAGAATACAGAAGCTAATCCTTCATATTTATAATATATTATAAACATACAAGCAATAGAACAGATTTTCCGAAAGAGCTGTAAAAATAAAAGATCCATGATTTAATATTAGAGGAAGCCAAGTACTTTTTTTCAATAAAAGACTTGGCTTCTTTTATTTTCTTATTGATTTTACAATATGATTGACATTGACTGATGCATTGGTATTATTAAATATATTAAGAAAAAATTTAATGTATTTAATAAAAGGGGAAGCGAAATGAGTGACATCAACCAAAATTATGAGGATTTACTTAAAGAAGCGGAAGAATTAGTGATTAGTGCAATTGCATCTACGATGGACTTATACGGGGTTACCCCTTCTATAGGAAGACTTTACGGTTATTTATATTTTATGAATGAACCCGTTACACTTGATCAAATGAGCCAAGAATTAGGAATGAGCAAACCGAGTATGAGCACGTCTATTCGGTCTCTGCAGCAAATAGATATGGTTCAAAAAGTTTGGAAAACAGGGGTTCGAAAGGATTTATATAATGCCGAAAAAGATTTCTTTAAATCATTCTTCTCATTTTTTTGTAAGAAATGGGAAAGAGAAATTTCAGTAAATTTAGAGGCGATTAAACTTGCTGAAGAAAAATTAACATTACTTGTAAATGATGAAAATGTTCCTGTCGGGATTTATGAAAAAACAAAAATGAATCTAAAACAGTTAGAAGAGTCTAAAAATTATTATTATTTTTTGAAAAAACTTGTAAAAGTATTTGAAAATAAGGAAATACTTAAAATGATTAATGATGAAATTCATAACGAGGACTAAAAAAGTACAAACGTCTTAATCTAATTAAATAGAAATAAAAAATAAGTACTTTAATAAGATATTCCGTAAAAAAGGGTGTTCTAAAGTTAAATACATTAGAACACCCTATAAACATGGTTGCTATAGTGTTTATTGATCAGAAAGGGATTTTCATTATTTTATACTGTACAAGGCTCTAAATCATAGCAGCGGCGGTAAATCCATTCATATGCTGCAACATTAAGATCACGAGGATTTCCGACTGTTTGTGGATCACCGAATGCTTCTAGCGCTAATTTAGGAATTTCTTCAGCTGGCACTCCTTGTTCTGCTAATGTTGGAATTTTCACATCCTGAACTAATTGGTATACTTCACGAACTGCTGCTTTAGCAGCTTCCTCTAAGCTTAAACCGTGAACATTTACGCCTAAAGCTTGCGCGATACGAGCAAATTTCTCAGGCTCACCCATCCAGTTATATTCCATAACAGGTCCCATCATAGCTGCCACACAAGGACCATGTGCAACTGGGTAAATTCCTCCTAATGTTTGTGCCATTGCGTGTGCTGCCCCTGCAGACTCGCTTCCATAAGAAAGTCCAGCCAGCATTGCAGCTTTAGCCATCCCATAGCGCGCTTCAATATCTTGGCCATTTGCTACTGCACGGCGTAAATATTTTCCTACATATTCAATAGCTAAAAGTGCGACAGCATCTGTCATTGGTTGAGCAAAGTGGCAAGTATAGCATTCGATTGCATGGGAGAGTGCGTCAATTCCAGTTCCAGCTGTTATATGAGCTGGCATCGATACATGCAAAGTTGGATCAATAATAGTTAAATGAGCAGCAATTAAAGGACCTCCAGTATTAAACTTAAATTGACGGACCGGATCTGTTATAACAGCCCATTGAGTTACTTCACTTCCAGTACCTGCTGTTGTAGGTATAGTCGTTAATGGAGGGATTCGCTTCGTTAAAGGTTTTTTTCCTTCAGCTGCTTCATATTCTAATACAGGCTCCCCGTGAACTACCTCCACTCCAATCGCTTTTGCTGTATCCATAGAACTTCCGCCGCCAACAGCTACTAATCCATTACAGTCATTTTCAAGGTAAAGAGATGTTCCTTGTGCGACAACATGAATAGATGGGTTCGGTTCAACTTTGTTAAATACAACTACTTCTATGTCTGCTTCTTTTAAACTAGCTATAACAGGGTCTGCTAAGCCAGCATTTTGAATTCCAGGATCTGTTACTAGAAGTACTTTTGAAACTCCTAAATTTTTTACTTCTTCTCCTGTATATTTCACTACACCAATTCCATGTTTTAATACAGTAGGCATTTCAAAGCTTTTTAATCTTTCCATTCTTTCAAAACGCATAAACATATTGTATTTCCTCCTCACAAATTATTATAATTTTATTTAAACCAACCCATAGGCTGTGGGTTTGTATTCATATAAATGTGTTTGATTTCTGTATATTCTTCTAATCCTACCTGGCTTAATTCTCTTCCAATTCCAGATTGCTTATAGCCTCCCCATGGAGCTTGAGGAAAGTAGGGATGGTAGTCATTAATCCAAGTTGTGCCCATGCGAAGCTTTTGTACGACACGCTCTGCACGATTCATATCCTGAGTCCAAACAGCTCCAGCTAAGCCATACACTGTATCATTAGCGAGACGAATAGCTTCCTCTTCGGTGTTAAAGGATTCTATCGTCATCACAGGACCAAAAGATTCTTCCTTAACAATCTTCATGCCTGAATGACAATTCGTAAAGATGGTTGGTTCAATAAAGAAACCTTTTTGCAATTCGGGATGATCGGGACGCTTTCCTCCTAAGGCTAACGTCGCTCCTTCTTCTAATCCCATTTTGATATATTTCTCGATTTTTGAAAGATGCTGAGCAGAAATAACCGGCCCCATTTGTGTTTCTTCCATCATGCCATTTCCCATGCGTATTTTTTTTGCTTGTTCAGCAACAGCTTTGACGAATTCATCATGAACCTCTTCTTGAACTAATAACCTGGCTCCTGCTGAACAAACTTGTCCTGCGTGAAAAAATACTGCATTTAAGGCATAATCAACAGCAGTTTCAAAATCCGCGTCTGCAAATACGATGTTTGGATTTTTTCCACCTAATTCAAGAGAGATTTTTTTAAAGTTTCCTGCTGCAGCCTGCATAACTTTTCGTCCGGATACACCTCCGCCAGTAAAGGAGACGAGATCAACAAGGTGGCTTTCTGACATCGTTTGCCCAACAGTTGCGCCAGTGCCAAGGACAACATTAACAACACCTGCAGGGAAGCCAACTTCTTCAAAAATTTTGGCCATTCGAATCGTTGTTAATGGAGTAATCTCACTAGGTTTGATTACGACAGTATTCCCAGCAGCTAAAGCAGGGGCTAGTTTCCATGATGCTTGCAGCAAAGGATAGTTCCAAGGTGTAATTTGAGCACATACACCGACAGGTTCACGAACGAGACGGCTGACAGAGTCTGGGTTGGGGGATTCAATCATTTGTCCACCATCTTTATCAGCCAACCCTGCATAATATTGGAACACGTCAGCGATTCCATCCATATCGGCTAAGCTTTCTACAAGGGTTTTTCCTGTATTTAAGGTTTCAAGCTCAGCGAGCACTTCTTTATGCTCACGAATTTTTTCGGCTGTTTTAAACAATAAGGTCCCTCTTTCAAAGGCGGTTAACTTGTTCCAATCCCCTTGGTCAAAGGCATGTCGAGCTGCTTTTATAGCTTTAATCGTATCTGAACGATCTCCCTCTGCTACAACAGCAATCACTTCTTGATTAAAAGGATTAATTATTTCTCTTTTTTGTCCAGAATGAGATTCTACCCATTCACCATTGATATACATTTTTTCTAAAAGCATTACCTTTTCCAAGAGCATCCTCCTCCAAATGTATTTTTTGTTAAGTTTGTTAAGAATATTTTTAACAATTTGAATTATAGCACTGCAAATAAAAAAAGGTCAACTAAAATTTCTGATTTTTTTAAATATTTAGAACGGTATTCATCTCAATATATACACGGATTTAAACAAGTTTATGGCAAAAAAATTAAGAATAGAGATAGAAAATAATTAGATTGCTATTTTCTTTAAAATAAAAAAGTTTGTTAAAAATTCTTATAATATATTGAACATTCAAAATATTTATGGATATAATAAGTTCACACTGTTGGATTTTCACTGTCTGGATAGTGAAAAGTTAAATAAAGATATAAATTGGAAGGAGGGAAACAGTCTTTCTGTAATATTACATAATACATTTTGCAGCAGAAAAAATTTATATAAGGAGATGAATAGATTGAAACGAACGAAATGTTTTTTATTTATTGTTATCGCATTAACCTTAGGATTAACGGCATGTGGAAGTAACAGCTCAACAAGTGGAAACCTTAGTGAAAAATCAAATGATAAAGAAATAACGATTGGATATATCCCATGGGATGAAGATGTTGCTGTAACGAATTTGTGGAAAAAAATGCTAGAAGATAAGGGGTATAAAGTAAAAATTGTTCAAGCAGATGTAGCACCTATTTTTTCAGGTGTTGCTCAAGGAAATATTGATCTATTTTTAGATGTATGGATGCCAACTACCCATAAATCGTATATGAAAAGGTTTGGGGATAAATTAGAAGTGCTTAGTACTTGGTATAATCAAGCAGATAGTGGACTTGCTGTTCCAGACTATGTAGATGCTAAAACAATTGAAGATTTAAAGAACTACAAAAAAGATTATGGTGGAAAAATTATTAGCATCGAGCCTGGATCTGGCATTAATGATCTTACAAAACAAGGAGCAATGCCTGGCTATGGTTTAAAAGATTGGCAGCTAGTAGAAAGCAGTACTCCTGCTATGTTATCAGAGTTAGGGAAAGCTGTTTCAAATAAGCAGCCGATCGTTGTGACATTATGGCGGCCTCATTGGGCATTTGAAAAGTACAATCTTCGCTATTTAGAAGATCCAAAAAGTTTCATGAATCCAACTGGTCCAGAAAAAATTCAAATTATCAGCAGCAAAAAATTTAAAGCAGATTACCCTGAAGTGGCAAGCTGGCTTCAAGATTTTAAAATGACGGAAGAACAATTAGCGAAGTTGGAATCGTACATTAATGAACTGAAAGATGAAACAAAAGCTGTGGAGAAATGGATGTCTGAGAATAAAAGCGTCGTAGAAGCTTGGACAAAATAATCATGTCTGTGTTTTAATCATGTGAACCCCCATATTCCTGTTAGTTTCAGCTTTTTTATGGTATAGTAGTATCTAAAAGATACTACTATTCTAAAAATTAAGAAAAGTATACTTCAACGTACAGGATCTAAGAGTGCCGATGCAACTGAAGGACCTATGCCCTTTAGCGGATAGTGCCAAGCCGCTTACGCATTTCTTAATATGGAGGGGAACATAATGGGACATGTTTGCAACAAGCTGTATAACTGCGAAAAAGAATTAACACTTGCTATCATAGGCGGTAAATGGAAAATGCTTATTTTATGGCATTTAGGCAAAGAAGGAACTAAACGTTTTAATGAATTAAGGTCTCTTATGCCGGGAATTACTCAAAAAACGCTTGTGAATCAATTGAGAGAATTAGAGCAAGATCATATTATTCACCGTGAAGTGTATCCCATTGTTCCACCTAAAGTGGAATACTCATTGACAGAACAAGGAACAAGCTTGATGCCGATTCTTGAGTCTATGTACGAATGGGGAAAAAATTACATGAACACGGTGATGAAGGATCAAGTCATTATCAATGATTCGACGATATCATAACATTTCTCTTTGTTGGATAAAAACGATAGCAATCTATTAAAAACCATGTGTTAAACTTTGAAAAAGTTATGAGCATTTTTTAGATAGGAAGGTTTGTACAGTCGTAACCCTTTTTTACGAAAGCATCAGAAGATGGTGCTGATATTATTACCGTATTAGGAGTAACAGATGATGCTACGATTAAGGGTGCAGTCGAAGAAGCTAAAAAACAAGTAACAAAAATTCTTGTTGATATGATCAATGTAAAGGATCTAGAGCAGCGTGTGAAGGAAGTGGATGCACTTGGTGCAGACTATATTTGCGTACATACAGGCTATGACCTGCAAGCAGAAGGGGAAACACCTTTTGAACAGCTTCAAACGATTAAGCGTGTCGTAAAAAATGCGAAGACAGCCGTAGCAGGAGGCATAAAATTAGACACTCTGCCAGATGTTGTTCAGTCCCAGCCTGATCTTGTTATTCTTTGGCGGTGGAATTACTGGTCAAGAAGATAAAAAATCAGTCGCAGCGCAAATGGAAAAATTAATTAAACAAGGAACGTATTTCATAAGAAAAGGAACAGCAGCCATGCAAACAACTCAATATGTAACAGAAATTATTAAAGAGTTAAGCCGTACCGCCGATTTATTGGCAAATGAAGAATAAGACTCTTGGAGAAAAATTAGACTCAGAAACGATGTTTATGAGACATGCTAATCCTGAGTGAAGCGAGCATCCAACCAAGATTACAATAAAATAATAGAAAATATTAAGATCGAGGGAAGCGTAGTTGAGACTTTTCCTCGGTTCTTTTTGTTTTCACTATCCTATTTAATAAAGCACATTTTCCGCCATTATGTATTTGATTCATTCAATCCTCAATTAATACATAAAAAAAGATGGGATTTTTCACTCGAAATCTACTTTATACAGAACTAGGCGACATAATTAAAGGAATGAAAGCTGGCCGTGAAAATGATCAAGAATTAACAATATTTATATCAGTGGGAATAGCAGCGATGGATGTTATAGTTGCAAAGAAGATTTACAATAGAGCCATTGAGCTTGGAGTGGGACAAAAGGTTTCTATTTAAATGAGTAAAAATAAAAAATATGAAAATGATAAAATAGGTTGGAGTTGTATATCCCATTTTATCATGATACAATTTGTTTGAACGTTCATTCAAGATTGGAGGCCTTCATGACGGAAAAGGATAAAAAGGAAAAAATAATTCAAGCAGCTTATGAGGTCTTAGCTGAAAAAGGGTATGATAAAGCATCTACAAAAGAAATTGCTCGTGTTGCCGGTGTTGCGCAAGGGTTAATTAATTATTATTTTTCCAGCAAGGATTTATTATTTGCCGAAGTATTTCAAAATGAATCTGAAAAATATTGCAAGTCGTTGTCTTATATTAAAAGCTATGGCGAAAAAGAGTTATCCATTCAGTCGTTAAAAGAAGTACTGGACGTACCGAAAAAAAGAGTGCTAAACGATCCTGCATGGATCAAACTAAGATATGAGCTATATGCAATTGGGCTTCGAAACCCAACCGTTTCAGAAAGTATGAAAAAAACGCTTGCAGGGAAAAGAGAACATCTTTTTAAACTTATTGAAGAAGTTACTCATTTGCCAGAGGAGCAAGCGAGGCCATTAGGTTCTATTCTCCTTGCCGTTTTTGATGGGCTCGGTTTACAGAGGCTGTCTGATCCAGAGTTCGACTACGATGCTGCTTATGATACATTAGCGATGCTGCTATGTTCTTATTTAAAAAATGTTTCAAAAAAAACAGAGTAATGAATCTGTTTTTTTTTTTGAAAAGTATTGAATGAACGTTCAAACAAAAAATGGAGGGTTGTCATGAATAAAATCATTCGTACACAAAAAAATCAAAAAATAAAAGATTCAAAAATAAGTAAAGACACTAAAATGAGTCGTCTCGGACACTTTGTAGTAAATAAAAGAAGAATGCTCCTAATTTTAAGTATATTTGCAACGTTAGTATTTGGAGTCATTGGGTCAGGAACCTTAAACGCTTTGTCCCTTTCTCGGTTTGATGCGCCTGGATCAGAGTCAGATCTTACAGCTAAATACTTACAAGAACAATTTAATACGGCAACTCCTAGCTTAATTTTGCTCGTTACGGCAAAGCAAGGGGATGTCGATAGTCAAGAAGTCACCATGGCAGCTAAAGCATTAGAGAAAGAGCTAGCTGCTAAAGAAGGGATAAGCGAGGTTCAATCGTATTGGACTCATGGAAACAGCCCGGCACTTCGCAGCAACGACCATCAGCAGGCGATTATTTTTGCCAGCATGAAAGGAAGTGTGACAGAAATCCGTAATAAGCTGGCTGACTGGTCGCCTCAATTTTTCCGTGAAAATGAAACAATAAAGATGGAAGCAGGGGGACCTGATGAATTGTTTAGACAAGTTGGAGAGCAGGCTCGTCAAGATTTCCTTAGAGCAGAGATAGTGATCCTGCCAGCCGTTCTTTTACTGTTGATTTTCGTTTATCGTCGAATACTGCCAGCATTATTAACGATAGGCATCGGTTTATTTTCCATACTTGGCACATTTGCTGTTCTTCGAGGTCTAACCGAATTTATTATGGTATCTACATTTGCAACGAATCTTACCTTGGTGATGGGATTGGCTCTCGGCATTGACTATAGTCTCTTTATGATTATTCGATATAGGGAGGAGCGTCAGCGCGGCAAATCGGTTCACGAAGCTGTTGTGAAGTCGGTTGCGACAGCTGGGCGAACGATTTGGTTTAGCGGTATTACCGTTGCAGTATCTTTGTCAGCATTACTGATGTTTTCGTTTCCTTTTCTCCGTTCCTTTGCTTATGCTGGTCTATTAGTGGTCATAACTGCAGCAATTGGAGCTACCGTAATTTTACCAGCGGCGCTCGCCGTTTTTGGCAAATGGATTGATCGGAAGCACAAATCTGGAAATGCAGTTAAAGAGTTGCAAGAGTATAGATTTTGGTATCGATTAACGATGAGGGTAATGAAAAGACCTGTTTTCTCCATATTGGGCATCTTAGTCATTCTTATGATTATCGGATCACCGTTTCTTGATATTCGTTTCGGTCTTCCTGATGAACGCGTGCTCCCAGATACGGCATCCAGTCGGATTGTGGAGGAGAAGATTCGCAGCAATTTCCCAGCTGAAGAGGACGATGCCGTTCGAATTGTTGCTCCTTCCATTGAAAATACTAGCGATCGATTCGAAGATATTGAACAATACAGCGTTGCTCTTTCAAAAATACCTGGCATTTTTCAAGTAGATTCTTTAGCAGGATCGTTTGCTGACGGCCAGAAAATAATGGAGCCAGGTTATTATTCGAAAAGATATGGCAGCGAAACGGGAACATGGTTAAGTGTAATCCCGGATGAATCTAGCTTAAATGGTGAGGTGGCGCATCTTGTTGGTGAAATAAAAGCGGAGCAAGCTCCTTTTGATGTCGTCTATGGAGGAAGTCCAGTAGAAATTACCGATTTTAGAGACTCGCTTCTTAATAGGCTGCCGTTAGTGATAGCATTTATTATTGTTGTTACGTTTGTCATCTTATTTTTGATGAATGGAAGCTTGCTTATTCCTTTAAAGGCAACCATTCTAAATATTCTTAGTTTGTCCGTCATGTTTGGAGCACTTGTATGGATTTTTCAGGAAGGGAATTTGTCCAATATACTCGGATTTACACCATTAGACAGTATTGAACCAAGCATTCCGATTCTTATGTTCTGTATCGCATATGGGTTATCGATGGATTATGAAGTATTTATCATGTCTAGGATCAAGGAAGAATATGATCGAACAGGCGACAATACAAAGGCAGTAGCAGCCGGCATTCAACGCAGCGCCCCGCTTGCATCAGCAGCAGCAGCCATCATGGCATTGTCCTTTGCTGCATACGCAACCGGCGAGGTCGTCTTTTTAAAAATGCTTGGAATCGGAATGGCACTTGCCGTTATTGTCGATGCAACATTGATAAGAGCAATATTAGCACCTGCATTAATGAAGTTGGCCGGAAATGCAAACTGGTGGGTTCCAAAACCATTAAAACGATTGTATGAAATTTTTAATTTAAGTGAGACGGAGTAGGAGATTGCAGAATTCTTTTTGAAAAGTATAGCCTACTTTTGTTTTTTACAAACAGAAGTAGGCTATACTTGTTTATCGGTTGAGTACCGTGAAGATATTGTTTTTTTTAAAATAAAAAGGGTTCTTTTTTGAATAGTTGGAAATAATGATAGAAAATACGCCTGTTTTATGGGAAAAGGTAGTTGGATTATGGACAATATTGGTAGTAATAGATATAATAATCTTAAAAGTATAAGAGGAGTGATTAGATTGGTACCAGTTGCGAAACCTTTAAAGCATGAGGTAAAACAAAGTCACTCAACACGTAAAACAGCAATGGAAATTCGGAAAAATTATGGAGTTCGTACATCTTCAGGAAAACGTTTAGTTGAACTGTGTAAGGAAGGTAAGTAAATGTCTGACTACATAATTGACTATACTGAAGTACAGTACGTTAACTTTAATCAAGCATCGATTGCTGTGGATGCTTGTTTTCTTTTGGCTTATTTAGATGTTGATGATCAAAGAGGAGACAAAGTTTCTGAACTGCTAGCTAAATGGGCAGAAGAAGAAATTTCTGAGTTAGTGATTACTAATAAAGTTGCAGCTGAAGTAGTACATAATTTATTTAAAAATATTATAAGGGAAATATTATTTTTAGTTCATAAGATGAACAAAAATAGGTATAAACCTTCAGATGAAGAGCTGGAATTATTAGGAGACTTGAAAACAGCCAGAAACCTTGCAGGATACGTACCAGAACAGAAATTGGACAAGTTAGTTAGAAGTGGGGAACTTTATCATAGTATTGAGAGTATTCTTAAAGATTTTAAAACAAATAATTCTCGTAATAGAGAAGGATTACATACCTATTATAATCATGCAGTGTCTACATTCCAGGGTTCCATAAGGGACTTATCAAATGAGTTAGGGCTCAAAATAAGCACGCCATCATTTGAAGAACACGATATTCAAGAATTAGCCTTAAATATTATGAGAATACAGCAGCTAGATGTATACGATGCATTTCATATTGCTTATTCTAGTTCTCATGGATGTCATTACTTTGCAACTCTTGATAGCGATTTTATACATACATACTACACAGAAGATACAATTGGTTTACTCAAGATATTAAAAATTGCATAATACTTTTTAAAAAAGGTAGTGCTACACAATCCTCAGGCTGTCGAAAAAACCTTCGACAGCCTTTATAACCGGTTAATTCTTCATTTATTCACTTTATTATTTAATATAAAAACTATAGAATTAATCGTTTATGATTCGGTATTTTTAAAATTCACTTATTTTCCGAACCGAAAATATTGAAGATAAACAATATAAACGCTGCAGCAATTAAACTTATTATCACATCAGGTAAATCAAGATGAAAGTCATATAAGCTTTTTACACCTGCAATAAAAAATGACCATATCACATAAATAGTAATCGCACTTAAAGTGAAAATTCTGAACCATCTTGGAATAGAGAGCCAATATTTTATTATTTTCATCGAAAATTTCCCCATCTTGTTTCACCTCAAGTATTACTAAATCACCTATAATATTAAAAATTTGTACTCCTAGTTTCATTTGCTTTTCGCATTCTCCGATTTGTGTTGCCAAGTATTCTTACAAAGGTGCAAATTAATCCGATAGCTACTGCAATACCTAGACTATATACGGCAACTTTTCCGTAGCCGCCAACTCTTGGGTCGAGGAAAGGGTATGGATACCAATCAACAAATGGTCCGCGCACTAAACTGTACAAAACATATACTAGTGGGAAAAGAAGCCAGCTTAAAGTATTTGCCCATGTTATACGCTTTATTGGCGGGTTCATTATCCAATCCAAAAGTGCTCCAATAGGCATGATGTAATGCAGCACAACATTAACCCACGGTATAGGTGTTTGCAGTGATTCTTCAAGCCCCCTTAACAATAAAAAATAGATGAAGCCAGTTGTCACAATATAGACGGTTGCTGCTCCGCGAAGAACCCCTAGCTGCTCAAATCGACCGTATTTTGTATGAAAGAAACAGCTTAAGCCGAGGATCGTGGCAACTAAGATGTTGCTTTCAATCGTAAAATAGCTAAAAAAGTTAACGGGGTTAAAAGGCTTTGTTTGCGCCCGTGTAATAAATTGCGTAATGACAGCACTGAATGTCAACGCACATAAAATAAGTCTGTAAATAACAATTGCAGTTCGTTTATTCATAAACTCTCCTTTCGTTATCATCAGTTTACTAACCGTTTAATCAAAATTATATAGTACTATTCTTTTCATCGTAAACTTTTTTAGCGATTCTATGTATATATATTTTGATAGCTAGTAAACTAGCGGCACCGATTAACCAGATAAAAAGTCTTGGTATAAAAAGAATCCATACAACTGCATTTAAATAACCGAAATAATAGAAGGAAAATAATTTGCAGCGTAGAAGTTGTAATAGAGGTATGATAGCCTATAACTTCAATTATTTAAAGGAGTGAAGATGTGTACGAGCTGAAAACTAAAGAAAACGATAACAGTGTCATTGAATTTATTGAAAATGTCGACAGTCCTAAAAAGCGGGAGGATGCCTATCGATTATTAGATATTTTTACAGAAACATCCGGGTATCCAGCAAAGTTGTGGGGCCCAAGCATTATTGGCTTTGGTTCTTATCATTATAAATATAAAACTGGTCATGAAGGCGATGCACCGCTCGTTGGTTTTTCCCCTCGCAAAGCAAAAATCAGTTTGTATTTTGCGACAGGTGATACAGCACGGGAGGAATTGTTGAAGGACTTTGGAAAACATACGACAGGCAAAGCCTGCGTGTATATTAATAAGGTTGCAGACATTGATGTCGATGTGTTAAAAGCGCTTATTAAGCAGTCGATACGTTTTTTGCAGGAAACCTATCCAGATCAATAAAATCGAAGAGGCAGTCAGGAACATGGAAATTAAGTTTTAGACTGCCTTAATCATTTTTTTACAAAACGGAGAACCAATCCCGCGAAATTATTGATATTTTCGCGAAAAAAAATGGAATCCCGCGAAATTATTGATATTTCCGCGAAAAAAATGGAATTCCACGAAA
Organism: Niallia yueguangensis; assembly: GCF_052663115.1. Classification (NCBI taxonomy): domain Bacteria; kingdom Bacillati; phylum Bacillota; class Bacilli; order Caryophanales; family Bacillaceae; genus Niallia; species Niallia yueguangensis. The sequence goes on along the minus strand of NZ_JBQTCX010000014.1, from coordinate 42,903 downwards.
CTGGTGACTCCTTCCAACTTCTTTTCATGCATTCGCTTTCACTTGAAACCGTAAAACGGTTTTAAGCTTATGAGGCTCTGTTTTGCGAGGGTCTGAAAGGTATATTTCCCTATGTGTATAAGAAGTTCTCTTATATCCGTTCTCCTCACAAAAAGTATGCATCATTGCAAAGCTTTCAGGCTCGTTATCGTAGCTTCCGATGTGAAGCATTTGACAACATAGTCCCTCTGTTATTAATCCAAATTCCACTTTTTCTAAAAAAGGATTTGGCTTCTTCTTTTTCGTTTTAAATAAAAACTGCTCGAATAAATCATCCGTTAAAAAATCAGGCTGCCGAATCATTAATTTGTATTTAAAATTACTTTTAATGGTAGGGGGCAATGTTTTATCGATGAGATCCCAGACACCCTCAAGCGGGAAAACGGTGTAGGGATAATAATTATCAGGAACGTGATTGCTTTTATAAGACATTTTCACTGCATAACTAAGACTGTAAAGTGCAGCAGTTGCAAGAGCAAATTCCTCGCCATTTGGGTCGCCTGAACCATTAATCATTATAAAAGGTATAGCAGGGACTGTGACAATGATTGGTTTTACTTTTGGTACATATAATTCTTTATAGTCTTTTTTGTAATCTATCTTATTCATTATTACCCTCTGATTCATTTAAGGAAATATATATATGTATTTCCGAATCTTTCTCGTCGCTGCCACTTTGATATTCTTCAAAATCAGCACTATATTTACGATCTAAATCCATCGTCCAAAGTTTTTGCCAAAACGCTCCTACTGCTGTCTGTACATCACCGTGTACAATAAATTTTGCATATTTTCCAGCAGGAATTGTCTGTTTATGAATACTTAAAGGTAAATCCGAAGTCTGCTGAATTTCACAACAAACTACCATATCATAATTGCCACTCGCATCACTCTCATAATTGGTATATAAACCAATCGTTTTATCATTTTGTTTGTAGGGTATTGACTGATAAACACCCTTTTCAAAGAATTCTCTCCATAGTTCACCAATTTCCATTCCCATAGTAGGACGATTGTTGTTCGTGCGAATTTTTATGCCTGCTACTGATTTCTCTTCAATATATACGATTTCATAATCCATAGTTAAAACTCCTTTCATTTATAAAAGGAGTATAACAACGATAACTTGACAACTATATGTCATATTATAAATATTTTTTTAAGCCTTTTTCATATTTGCTTTTTATTATTTCCTTTACATGTTTTGGCTCTAAAACCTCCGCATTTTGACCGTACGATAATATATAGCCGTACAGCCACTCGTTCTCGGGGAAAGTAATGGTTGCCGTAAAGCTTCCGTCTTCCTTTTTATGAATACACGCGGGATCCATCTCGTCATAAAGACGATAGGCAACACATTCATCAAATTTTAAAACGATGGTTACTATATTAGTACTATTAGATTCTTGTTCTTCTCTAATATTTTCAGGAAGTTCTCTGTCAAAAGTTTCGTTAAGTCGACTTAGATTTTTCATTCGGGTTATTTTAAAAAGCCTAAAATCATTTTTCACTCGGCAAAAACCATAAAAATACCAACCACGGCCTTTAAAAAGCAGCTTTAATGGTTCGACGATTCTTTCTGTTTTTTCCCCATAAGAGCTAAAATAATCAAACGAAATAATCGTCTTTTCCAAAATTACTGTTTTAAGCGTGTTAAACTTTACTCGATCTGTGTTGTCACTGCCCCAATCAGAAAAATCAACTTCAATCCAATTCATTGCTTGCTTGTTGAAAAGAGTTTTTAGTTTGTTAAGTACAGAAGCAGCTTCAGGAATTTTTACAGCATTAAGGCTTTGAAGGCCCATTAATATTTCATTTTGCTCCTGATCAGAAACCAATGATTTATTCAGCACAAAATCATCGATAAGACGGATGCCGCCGCCCTTTCCTCTATTGGTGTAAATCGGTATTCCAGCAGCTGAAAGGGTATCAATATCACGATAAATCGTCCGCACAGACACTTCAAAATGCTCTGCTAGTTGTTTTGCTGTTATTGTTTTTTTATTTAGCAGCAAATAAACGATTTCAAATAATCTATTAATTTGCATATGACATCACCTAAAAATAGTATATAGCATACTTTCCTATATTTTCGATTTATTTAAAAATTTTAATTGTTATAGAAACAATAATAGTGTATGATGCATAGTATATATAAATAGTGTATGATACACAGTATACAACAGGAGGTGAATGATGAGTAGCTTGCTGCAATCTTTAACAACAGAGTTAAGAAGAGGAACCTTAACATTGGCAGTATTAAGTCAGTTGAGAACACCACAATATGGTTATTCGCTTGTCCAATTATTAGAGAAGAGTGGAATAACGATCGAACAGAGTACTTTATATCCATTGCTTCGGCGTTTGGAGAAACAAGAGTTGGTAACTAGTAGTTGGGATACTTCGGAAAACAGACCACGGAGGTATTATGTGTTGAGTGAATATGGATTGGAAATATTGGAGCAGTTAAGGCAGGAATGGGAAAAGATGACGAAAGAGTTATCCATTTTATTAAAAGGTGAGGATGAATCATGAGTTTAATAGAGCTATATATTCAGGAAGTAATACGTAGGCTTCCTGAAAAGCAGCGCGAGGATATTGCGATGGAACTTCATTCAACAATTGAAGATATGCTGCCAGATGACTATTCAGAAGAAGAGGTGAAGGCCGTTCTTTCTGAGTTGGGAAATCCTGCTGTTCTTGCAAGTGGCTATTTAGACCGACCAATGCATTTAATTGGACTACGTTATTTTGATGTGTATATGAATTTATTAAAAATGATTTTGCCAATTGCTTTAGCGATTTCTTTCATTACGCTGCTTGTAGAAAATCTTGTTTCTTATAGCTGGGAGAAAGGTGTAATTAATCTTATTCACCTAATCATTGCAGACGGGATTGAAAATATTATTGGAACGGGAATGCAAGTGTTCTTTTGGCTGACAATCGTGTTTGCCATTTTAGAACGAACGGATAGAACAAAAAATCAACATCCGTTATCTGCTCATTTAAAAGAATAGACTCCAGAGTACTTAAAAAGCCTTCATCATCTACCAAAGGGAAAAGGAATTTCCAAAATAGAAGTGTTTGGCGGATTATTATGGACGGCCATTTGGGCGACTGCCTATTTTAATGCGGGGAATTTAGTCGGTGTTTATGAAAAGAAATACGGAGTGCTTAAGTCTATAACACCTACTTTTAATCAAGATGTTTTGCATTCCTACTGGATAAACGTAGGAATCGTAATCGTCTTAGAGGTTGTCATGGCTATTTATAAAATGATAGCACGTCAATGGACGAAAAAATTAGCTCTTTTTAATGCTTTTTATCAAATTATTGCAGCAAGTGTTTTTCTTATCATGATCAGTAATGCAGATTTATTTAATCAATCGTTTATTACTTATATGAATGATTTGTTTGCTTTTCACGATAATTGGTCAAAAATATTTTTAATAATAACTGGAATTATCGTAGTAGTTATTGCAATAAATGACTCTTATCAAGGCTTTCGAAAAGCAAGGATTAAGCATTTTACAAAATGAGGAACTCCAGCTATCTTCTTAAAAGAAGGTGGTTGTTTTTATATGAAAACTATTTGAACCTATTAAATGAGAAATGAAAGGGTATCTGAAACTTTTCATTTATTCAATATCGAAAGTTTAGTCTAATTATGAATTTTGTAGTTTAATTGAAACATTTGAGGGTCAACGTTTAAATGAGAATTCTGGTGAATTATTTATAAAAAAAATGAACAAATTATGCTTTTAAACTATCTAATATTATACCAGGAAGGAGGAAATTTTTTTGAGATTAATGGTTTTAAAGGATATGAAAATAAAAAAACAGGATGATTTGGTTTCTATAGCAAAGAAAGGAGACAAAGAAGCATTTATATCTTTGATTCAACAAAATAAAATCAATGTGTATCGAGTAGCAAAAGCAATGTTACATAATGAATCTGATATAGAGGATGTTATTCAAATTACTATTTTAAAAGCTTTTGAAAATATTAAAAAATTGAAGAAAAATAGATATTTTAAAACTTGGCTAATTAGAATACTCATAAATGAATGTAACTCGATACTAAAAGCTAGAAAGAAAATAATATCGATTGATACCTTATATGAAAATAACGCCATATGTGAAGATACATATTTAAATATTGATTTACATAGTGCAGTGTATTCAATGAAAGAAGAATTCCGAGTAGTAACGGTTCTTTTTTATTATGAAGATTTATCAACAAAAGAAATAGCTAAACTATTAAAAATACCAGAAGGAACAGTAAGATCACGTCTTTCAAAAGCAAGAAGATTATTACAAAAATTATTAAAGCTTGATGAGTAATAGGGGGATTGTAAATGAATCATGATCTGGATAATAAAATAAAAGAAAAATTTAAAAAAGAACGAGTGATAATGCCTGAAAGAATTGACAATAAAATTCAAGATATATTACAGAGCCTTCCGGTGAGAAGAAATTGGAAAAAAATAAATGTGATGATCGTTTCATCATTAGCTGCTATCTGTCTACCAATCTTTCTTCTAAGTAGTAATCCTACTTCGTTTGCTCAAAATATACCGATGATTTCTTCTATTCAACAGTATTTGTCATTAGGGAATAATTACGAAAAGGTGGCAGATGAAGAAGTAGTTTCACAAATTAGCAACGGTATAAAGATCACAATTACTCGAACTATATTTGATGGATATCAATTATTAGTATCATACAAAGTGGAAAGTGATAAAACCTTTAAAGGTGCACCTGCTATGTTGCCGGATAACGTATATATCAAAAGCAAAGGTTTTCGAACAAATGGATCATTCGATACAGAGTATGGAGAGTTTCTGGATAAAAATAAGAAGAAATATACTGGGGTAGTTGTATTTTCTATTAATAAAGGAAGCTTTAACCACAATAATTCTATAACAACCAATGAGAACCAAAATCCATTTGAAGAAAATCAACTTCAGGGACAAAGAGTGGAAATAGAGAATCTACCGGATAAGTTTGAATTGAATTTTAAGATTGACAAATTAGGTGAGGAGGAAGGAGAGAACATATTCGGAAGATGGAATTTTATGCTACCAATTGAAAGTAAAAAAGCAAAAGAGAATGTGAAAGAAGAAGTAGTAAATGCTAATCTTAATGACATTGGTCCGAATATAGTAATAGAAAAAGTAGTTATTACACCAATTAGAATGTATGTTCAAGGTACGATGAGCGATAAAGATGCATTCTTAGATTATATCATTGTAGATAATAAAGGAAATACAAAAAAATGGCTTGGTGCATCTGTGGCAGGACATTATAGAGGGAAAGAACGGATTATAAGTTACTTTGAAAATAATGATCCAGCACTACATTCTATTTCTATTATTCCTTACTCTTTAAACAAAACAGATCAGGGCTGGAGAAATAATAGTGGAGTCACTTTAAATAAAGCTGGAGAAACGAATGTTCCTATAGATGATCATAAATTTTTGACAATAACAAAAGTAGTTGAGAAGGACGGAAAAACCTATTTTTATTATCATTCGAAGTTTCCAGTAGATGAGTATCTTCCGTTTATTTTAAAAGACAAAGAAGGAAGAGAATATATTAGAAACCTAAGTGAAAGTATAGGTTCACAACAAAATAAAGAGGCTGTATTAGTTTTTGACGATGGAAATCTTCTTGAGAAAGATCTTACAATAATAAGTCCTAATCGTTATTATTATGATCATGAAATAAATGTGAATATAGAGTAATAGAGATTTATTAAAAGATTAGAGGAGAAAGTGAGATGGCTATGAAGAAAAAAATTATACTTACTTTATCAAGTATGATTGGAGTTATCGTAATTGGGCTAGTTGCATATATTGCATATTTATATACAAGTGTTGAAAAAACGGCTGATAAAATTTATGAACCTATTGATGGAGAAGGGAAAACAGTAGGAAAACAAAGAGAAGAAAATATTAAAGGAAAAAAGCCAATAAGCATTTTATTGATGGGAGTAGATGAGCGGAAAAATGACGTTGGCAGGACGGATGCCTTAATTGTCATGACGTTGAATCCTTCAATAGAAAAATTGCAAATGGTTAGTATTCCAAGAGACACGAGAACTGAAATAGTTGGAAACGGTACTCTAGACAGAATCAACTCTGCCTATGCGTTAGGGGGAGTAAAAATGGCGATTGATACAGTGGAAGAATTTGCTGGAATAAAAATGGACTACTATATAAAAGTAAATATGGAAGCGTTAAGTGGAATGGTGGATGCTTTAGGTGGAATAATCGTTAACAATGAAATGGAATGGTATGATGAAGGATATTATAAAAAGGGGTATCATTATCAACTTGGAAACATTGAATTAGATGGTCCCCAAGCGTTAGGATATGTCCGCATGAGAAAATTAGATCCAGATAATGATTTTGGAAGAAATGAGCGGCAAAGAAAAGTAATAACAGCCATTATTGATAAAGGAATGAGTATATCATCTGTTTCTAAATTTGACGATATTCTAGATTCTTTGGGGGAAAATGTGAAAACAAATATTTCTTTGGAAGAAATGATAAATATCGAAAAAAATTATAAAAATACACGCAATAATGTTGAACAATATGAAGTAATTGGGGAAGATTCAAAAGGTGGAAAATATTTTTTCATTGTGTCTGATGAAGAAAAGGAGAAAGTACACAAAATGATTGGTGACAGTCTTATCAATTAATGAAACAAACTATATTAAATGCTCGTTAACTAAGAAGGTTCCCTGTTCCCAGGTGTTTAAAACAATTGAAGATAGGAATCTTAATGAAATCGCTAGAATATTGTGAAGAAACTAAAACTTGGATATATCCTGTTCAACATATCTAAAAGCATACTATAAATTAACAGCAAAAGACATTACATCTGCAGTGCAGGAATTAGTTTGATTTTTTCCATATATAATAAGAGAGCAGCATTTTATTTGTGCTGCTCTCTTTAATGCCATTATCTGTACTGTTTTGCTGAAAAAAATTGAACGATAGGAAAAATAATTAAGGAGAGGCATAAAGCTGCAAATAAAGACACATTTCCAAATTCATTTTTTCTAACAAAAATTATTTTATCTACTATCCAAAGTAGGAATAAGCTGCTCGTTAATATATAGTAGCTTGTTTTAGCGCTTGCAGTAGTAATCTTTTTTCCCATTTTATCTTTCTGTACCTTTTTATCTGATCCCCATGTGAAAATTTGAAGCCTTTTGGTGTCAAGGATGTTTTACAAAAATTAATTATTTAATTAGGTGCCTGTATAATCCGAAGGTTGTAGTTTCTTGTGATAAAAGTTCGACAAGTGCAAGATGGCGAAAGTGGTACTTTAAACTTATAACACTTAACGCTGTATCAGAGTAATAGAGATTAAATTACATAAAACATAGTTACATAAAGAATCGAATAATTAGTGTTCTGACATTATTCATGAATTCTTGTATTGCAGAAGCGTTCTATTTGGTGAATTATTGGCTTTGCACTTGTTACAATTATCATTTTTATTATCCTGAATTTTTGGTTTATGAATAAAATAGAGTTTTTCATAGACTTCTTCTTGTGTATAAGGAATTTGCAAAACTTGCCATGATTTCTGATGGGATAGGAATTGATTGACAAAAGTGTATAGATGCTTTACACTTTTTATATGATGAATAAAGATGAAATTTCTAAAGAGAAGATTAGTGATGTCCTTTTGGATTTGATTAATACGTTCTCTAAAGTAGATCGGAAAAATAAGGACTATGGAGTGGGTGAACCTTTATATCATTCGGAGATTTATACACTTAAAGAAATAAAGGAACATGAAGGTGTCCATATTACAGCACTAGCTGAGTATTGTGGGGTGACCAAGGGAGCGGTATCCCAAGTACTTAAAAAACTTGAGCAGAAGGGGCTGATCATAAAAGAGAGGGATATTCGCAATCAGTCGAGGATTATTCTGAAATTAACGACTAAAGGTGAAGTTGCCTATGCTCATCATTTGGAGCATCATAAAAAATTTAAGAAAATGGTCGTCGAAATTTTACAGGATGTTCCTGCTGAAAAGGTAGCCTTTGCAAAAGACTTTTTAGTGAAAATAGAAGAAAAATTGAGTCAAATATAACCGAAGCCCCACAGGGAATTTTTTTTGAAAAAAGTGTATAGTATCTATACGCTTTGATGGACATTGATTGAATAAGAATCAGAATACAGAAGTCTAGCTGAAAGAGTAGAGTATCTAAACAATTTAGGTCCAGTGAACTGCGGGTTTAAAGAATTTACAACTCGTGATACTTCTGGATTTAACTTTGAAATGTAAAAATTACGAATTATAGGAGGAAATACAATGGAACCACTTATTGTACTTGTCGTTGTCACACTGGCGATTCTCGGAGCAGGAGCCGCAGGGGTAAGCCGTCTACGGTCATGGCCGGTCGCACTTCGGGGCGGACTAGCAGCAATGTTCGTGCTGACCGGGGTGGTTCATTTCGTCTGGATGCGGGAAGATCTTATCAGCATGGTCCCACCAGCACTGCCATACCCTGGCTTAATTGTGACCATCACTGGTATACTGGAACTGGCCGGCGCTGTTGGATTGCTGTGGCGGCCGACAGTCCTTTGGGCAGCAGGCGGGCTCACTGTCCTGCTTATTGTGATGTTCCCAGCCAATATCTATATAGCACTCGAAGGTCTCACAACCAATCCTGCAGATGCTCTGGTCCCTCGCACCATAATGCAGCTTGTATTCCTGACAGCGACCATTGCAGTCCTTGCATCCGACATGCGTCGTCGGTCTAGTCAGCAACCACCGACAGCACAGGACAGGAAAATCAAATAACTTTTTTAACACCGTTCCATTTTCGAACGGTGTTTGATGTGTTAAAGAATTAAAATTAAAAGACTTTATTGCCATTGCTGCAGCTTTTGAAGAAACAAGAGTTGGAAACAAGTAGCTAGAATATTTTGGGAAAAATCTTACTTCAATCGTTTCTCTTGAGGCAGTAAAAGAATTAGAACCTACTGTATTGGCACTAGTTAAGTTTAAATTTCAACCAGCGATATAAAAGAGGTTTGAGAGAAAAAAACAATTCTTTTTTTTGTGAAAAATTGACGATTAAAGGAAGAAGTTATATTATATCGATAAGAGTAAATTTTCCCTAATGGTGAAAATTTATTTCGAAATAAGAATTGGGTTACCGTGTATAAAAGGAAATGATGTAGTAAGTACATAAAAAGAACCAACTGTGAAAGGGGGACTGGAAATTTGAAAAAAAAGAAATTTCTACTTTGGACAATAGCAATCATCTCCATTTTTCTTATCACATCCATTGTGTATAGTTTTTTGCGTGACGATGATCCATATCAGTATTTTACTGGATTAGGAGATAGTTTTGATATTTCTGCAGATGATGCAACATATGTGTTTTCTTATTATAAGGATGGGAAAGAAGCAATTTATTTAGCAAATGCAGATGGTACAAACGTAAAGCAATTAACAGAAGGGGAAACAGAAAGGCATCATAACCCAAGATTTTCCCATGATAGCACAAAAATAGTATTTTTATCAAAAGATGCAGACGGAATTAATTCCCTTTATACGATAAATAGTGATGGAAGCAATCCTACGAAACTAGTATCGAACAAAATGCATGTTTCCGAAGCGACTTATTCTCCTGCTGATGACACGATTTATTATATAGCAATGCCTGCTGATGAATTTAAAAAATCAGAAGAAGAAACGAAAGAGGGCTATGAGTTATATTCTATTGACACAAATGGAGAAGACGAAAAACAATTAACAAATGCAGATTACTTCAGCATGAATTCTCTTTCGGTATCATTAGATGGCAAAGAAATATATTTTAGCTCTTTTGACGGAAAAGAAAAATTCTATTCCTATTCATTAGAAGAAGGAAAAGCGAAGGAATCTATACTAACGAAACATTTGCCAAAGGACAGCTACTCTCCTCAATTATCTACGAATGGCGAAAATATGCTTTATACAGCAGTTTCGAAAGAATCAGAAAACAAATCTCTCTTTGAGTATGAACTGTTTTTAATGGATACGAGAAATGGGGAAACACAAAGGCTGACAAACTTGAAAGCATCAGTCGCATCCCCTCGATTTTTTCATAAAACGAATAAAGCAGCTATTTTGAAAAATACGAATTGGCCAAACGAACCGTCTAAATTTGATTTCATTACGGTGGATTTAGGAACGAAAAAATTACAAACCATTTCCTTCGATATAGCAAAGCCTAATGATAGCCACCGATTGATTCAAATGGTAAATCAACTTGTTAATGGCATAACGATAGCTATTTTGTATACTGTTTTAGTAGGATTATGGTCCACTTATCAATATATACAGAGCAAAAAAAGCTATTTACCTGTTATCATCAGCTTTTGTCTAAGCGTTACAGCCTTTATCGCTAGTTTCGTTGTGACCGTACTCATCGATCCTTGGTACGGAATTGCGGTTGCCATGATCTCAGCATCATTATTAGGCTGTACACTGATTGTGTTTATTTATGCTTTTGCTTTGAGATTTTTTGGGAAAAGAAAAAAGTAGTTTAATATTTTTGTAATATAAGAGAGGTGCTTTCTATATAGGAAGCGCCTTTTTTAATTGTATAATTAATAAAAAAGGAGGAACTGAATATGGTAAAAGCAATCGTTTTAGATCATACATCAATTGATGTAAACAGTTATCAGGAAGAAAAAATAAATGGATTACATCAAATTTCTGTTGTTTTTTCTGTAACAAGTGAGGACTATCATGATATAACGACACTGCTGTATAAAGGAATGTTTCATGTTTCTGTTCCTGAAAAAGACCTCGTATTTCGGGGGGCGATTCATCAATATTCTACGTCTATAACTAATTTGTATAAAAAAGGAAAAGTTGGTGAATTTTCATTAAGTATTCGTGAAATGAAACATGAAGAAGGAAGACAATCGTGATGAAGCTAAGCATATTGGATCAATCACCTATTTCCTCCAATCAAACAGCAGAAGAGGCTCTTCAGCAATCGATGAGATTAGCACAAGCTGGAGAATCATTTGGTTATACTCGCTATTGGATTGCCGAGCATCATAATTTACCTGGACTTGCATGTTCAGCTCCAGAAGTGATGTTGAGTTATATTGGAGCAAATACGGAAAAGATTCGTATCGGCGCAGGGGCGGTTTTGCTGCCATATTATCGCCCATATAAAGTAGCTGAAACATATAATATTTTGTCTACCTTGTTTCCTGGCCGCATAGACATTGGGATTGGAAGAGCTCCTGGTGGATCAGCAGAAGCAACCAATGCGTTAACAGACAATTTTTTGCAGCAAGTATGGGCACTGCCAAATTTAGTAGAAGATTTGCTGCGTTTTTTAGAAAATGATTTTCCATCTGACCATATGTTTGCAAAGGTGACAGCTTCCCCTTTACCGAAAGCCCCGCCAATGCCATGGTTTCTAGGCACAAGCAAAAAAAGTGCGCTGCTTGCCGGACAAAAAGGGATTGCCTACGCATTCGGGCAATTTATGAGTGATAAAGATGGTGCTGAAATTATTCAACAGTATAGAGATGCATTTATACCAAAAAAACATGGGGATATGCCACAAGTTATCTTAACAGTTTCCGCTGTTTGTGCAGAAACAATGGAAAAAGCAGAAGAAATTGCTTTCAGTTCCCTTGTCTGGTCCTTACAAAGAGGAGAGGGAAAAGGAGAAAAAGGTGTTCCTTCCAGAGAAGAAGCAATCGAATATATGCGAAACAATCAAGAAAAAGAAAGAATCGAAAAAATGAAACAAAAAATGATCATAGGCAATCCAAAAGAAGTAAACGAGAAACTGCGTCACTTAAAAGCAATATATCATGCAGATGAGATTATGATTGTAACCATTACTCATGATCCAGAAGACCGAATTCAGTCCTATCAATTGATTGCAAAAGAAAGGTTAATGAAAGATGATACATAAGAGGTCCTATCTGCAGGGGCCTAACAAATAGTCAGAAATACTTTACTTTCTTTCGTTTCCCTAAAAACAGAAGCACTGTTCCTTACTAGAGTTCTTTTATTTACAAATGGAGGAAACTCTTATATTATTTTCTAATAGATAAAGGCTGTTTTCTCAAAGTTTGTTGTTTTTTACATATATATATCATATGGAAAAGCGTTTCTTAGCAGCCTGCATACACGTAGACATCTGTGGGAATGCGAGAAAGACGAGACCCCGCAGGAGCGTATGCGACGAGGAGGCTCGACGCTCGCTAAACGGACGAAGTGTATGCAGGCTGCGCGTTTAAAAGCAACAATCTATACGAAAACAGCCTAGTTAAAAACGGGAATTATTTTTAAAATGCAGAGTGAAAAAGGAGATAAACGTGATAAAATATATTATTTTTGATTTTGATGGAACAATTGCCGATTCTAAATTGGCTTTTTTACATGCATGGAATCAACTTTCAGAGAAATATAAATACAAGAAGCTAAAAATCGAAGACTATGAGATGATAAGAAGGCTTTCGATAAAAGAAAGAAGCAAATTAGTTCAGTTTCCTATGTATAAACTGCCTGTATTTATGCCTGAGCTTTTAAAATTGTATAGAGAATCAATCACAGAGATTAAGTTGTTTGATGGAATGAAAGAATTGCTGATAAATTTAGAAGAGTCGGGCTATCAAGCAGCAATTATTTCTTCAAATGCAGAAAAAAATATTCGTGAATTTTTAGTGAACAATAAATTGAACAGTATTAAAGAAGTATTATGTTCAAGCCGTATTTTCGGAAAGGATAAAATAATCAGCAAGTTTTTAAAATCTCATGGGCTTCAACCATCGGAAGTGATTTATGTTGGGGATGAATGCCGTGATATTGTCGCCTGCAAAAAGGTAGGGGTGAAAGTTATTTGGGTAGGTTGGGGCTATGATGCTGCTGAAATTGCTCATGTAGAGAATCCTGATTATTCCGTTAATAAGCCTGATGAAATAGCGGAGATTATTGGGTATACTCCTTCATAATGCATAAAAAGGATGAGATCAAGATCTTTTTTGGATTTTAACTCATCCTCTTTATCTATCGTTTTAATATAATTGTGATTCCAAACATATTCAATGGCCTATATTCGAGCATTTTTTATAACATTTATCATCATTTCTGCATTCGGATAGTTCGCTTCTGTATATTGGTGAATCACTTTTTCTTGATCAAAATCAACACGTTCAATCGAGGTGCTGATACTTCCTTCTTTGATTTCAACTAAGCCATATGAAGCTTTTGTTAATCCATCAAAAGGCAGCCCAACACTGCCAATATTCATGATTATTTTACCGTTAATATATCTAATATACGGTTTATGTATATGCGCATATATGTAGACTTCAGAATCTGTCCTCGACATTAATGTTTCTTGGATAACTGTATCATCCGTATTTGGAAGAACGACATCAAATAGACTAGTTGGTGTTGCATGAAAAGCATGAATAGATGCGCCTTCTGCTTCAAAATGGAGTTCAGTAGGCAAGCTTTCCAAGTAGTCAATATCACTTTGCTGTAATTTGGAGACTATCCATTCTCGTTCAAGATTCATTAATTCCAATACTTTATCAGGAACCTCCCCTTTTTGAACGCCTCGTATAACCCATTCATCGGCATTTCCCTTAATAATACTTGTATTTAAGCTGCGAACTAAATCAAGGGAACGTCTAGGCTCTGGTCCTCGATAACAAAGATCGCCAAGGACATAAATATTATCAACATTTTTCTTATTTATATCTTCTAGTACGGATTCAAGTGCAACTGCATTTCCATGTATGTCTGAAATGAACGCAATTTTCATGGCAACCAAAGCTCCTTTTAAATAAACTTTTGACATCATTGAGGATGTTCAAAAAGTCATCAAACTAAAGCCTTTAATTTCTCAGTTGGCTTACTTCTAATTTGTTCCCTTTTTGAACATATAAACATACTCTAATATTATCATTTCTTTTGGAAGAAGTTAACTAAGATATTCTCTAGTAATGCAACCTATCATTGCAGTCGTGTACCACATAGTTGATAACTAGAAGTGGGAATCTTCTCTCCTTAATTTATTTTAAACACATTAATCAAAGAAATTATTGAATAAATTCCAATGTTTCTTTAAATTTTAGTTTAAATAAAAAATGAAATAGGGTAGAATAAATCTATCTTGCTTTTCTGGAGGTTTATATGTTTAATTCAAAAAAAAGTCAAGTAATTGACTGCACGATTCGTGATGGTGGACTTGTTAATAATTGGGACTTTAGCGTTGATTTTGTCCGTGATTTATATAAATATTTAAACGCTGCTGGTGTGGATTTTATGGAAATTGGCTATAAAAATTCACCAAACCTTGTATCAACAGAAGGGGTTGGCCCATGGCGTTTTCTCGATGAAAACTTTTTAAAAGAAGTCATTCCAAATAAACAGCATACAAAGCTTTCTGCTCTTGTTGATATTGGTAGAGTGGATGAAAATGATATATTGCCTTGTGAAGAAAGTCATCTTGATATGATTCGTATAGCTTGTTATTTAAAAGATGTTGATAAAGCGATTGACTTAAATAATATCTTTAAAGGCCGAGGCTATGAAACAGCTGTCAATATTATGGCTGTTTCAAATGCGATGGAGCATGATTTATCAGAAGCACTTATTAAACTAAATGAGAGCAGCGTCGATGTTGCTTATATCGTTGATTCATATGGTAGCTTATATCCAAGAGATATCGCTTATTTAGCGGATAAATTCAGCCGACAATGCCCAAATAAAAAATTCGGCATTCATGCACACAATAACATGCAGCTTGCTTTTTCGAATACATTGACTGCCATCGAAAACGGTGTTCAATATCTTGATAGTTCTGTTTTTGGAATGGGACGAGCAGCAGGAAATTGTCCAACTGAGCTACTATTAGGTTATTTAAAGGATCCTCAGTATAATGTTAAACCGATATATGAAGCTATTGAAAACTTAATGATTCCACTGCGAAAAGAAGTGGAATGGGGCTATATTATCCCGTATACGATCACTGGTCAATTAAACGAACATCCACGTTCGGCTATGGCGTTAAGAAATGGTGAAAATAAAGATCGTTACAAGGCATTTTATGACCAATTAACAACAGTAGAAACGACTGTAAAATAAGAAGATAAAAATAAGTGAGGAGTACTCTTTGTAGTATTCCTCATTTTTTGTATGATGAAAAATAATATGAATACTGAATCAAGGAGAATAGTAACAAAAATTGGGATGCAAATGACCGAACTCTACCTAAAAGAAACTCCCGCTTAGTGTAAATAGGAAGTGATAAATAAAAAAACTGCTGAAATCAATTTGGTTTCAGCAGTTTTTTTATTAAAGGCTCTGTTAAATTCTATTGTTGATTTATGAATAGTCAGGGAATCCACTTGCCTTCCGCGGAAATCGAGCGATAAGCTTCAGAAAACCCCTTTTAACAGAGCTTATTTTCAGGGTAGACACCCATGCAAGAAAATTTGCACCATGGCGCATGGAAAGAAGCAGTCTCCACATTTATAGCGCAGAGCAGCGTGAATACACGAAGACTCCTGCGGGAAAGCGAGACAGACGAGACCCTGCAGGAGCGTAGCGACGAAGCGGCTCGGCGCTCGCCCGCGGAAAGCGTAGTGTATTCACGCTGCGGAACTACTTTTCAGGGTAGCTTTAATAAAAGAAGCTATATATCAACAGCTAATTTATAATAATATTATTTTCCTATAAAAAACATTTTAAAAATACACAAAAATTCTGTACATGAGAATAACTATCTGTTAGAATTTTATTAAAAGTTGCATTAGGTAAACATATTTTTATCGGTTTAAATAATTTGTCCTAACGCAAGGGAGGATATTATGAAAATTATTTCAGTGAAAGATTTAGCCGTTTCATATAATGGGAATCCTGCTTTATATCAAGTGAATGTTGATTTAGAAAGTGGAAGATTAATTGGTGTGGTAGGTCCAAATGGTGCAGGAAAATCAACTTTTATCAAAGCATTACTGGAATTAACACCGAAAGATGGAGGAAAGGTTGAAATTTTCAATGAACCAGTAAAGAAAAATAAAAAAAGAATTGCTTATGTACCGCAACGAAGCAATATTGATTGGACATTTCCAATTACTGTATTAGATACAGTAGTGTTAGGAACATATCCGACACTCGGTCTTTTTCGTCGCCCAGGTAAACGAGAAATAGCATGGGCATATAAATGTTTGCAAAGAGTGGGGATGGAAGGTTTCGCAAAAAGGCAAATCGGAGAGTTATCTGGAGGACAGCAGCAGCGTGTTTTCATGGCGAGAGCACTTGCTCAAAAATCTGAACTTTTTCTTTTAGATGAACCTTTTGTCGGAATTGATATGGCTAGTGAGGAAGTTATTGTCCAAATATTAAAGGAATTAAAAGCAGAAGGCAAAACGGTAGTGGTAGTTCATCATGACTTAAGTAAAGTAGAGAAATATTTTGATGACCTTATTTTGTTAAATAAAACCGTTATTAAAGTAGGCCCTGTTCGTGAAGTGTTTACAAGACAACATATTATTCGAGCATATGAAGCAGATTTTCAATTTCAATCATTTTTGCAAGATCATTCTGTTCAACATTCTGCAAATGCTGAACATGTATAGAAAGGAGGAGGAAAAATGGATTTTATTCAGGCGGTAATGAATTATGGATTTTTACAGAAAGCATTGTTGACTTCTGTAATGGTTGGTGTTATTTGCGGTGTAATTGGAAGCTTTATTATTTTAAGAGGGATGTCATTAATGGGGGATGCGATTTCTCACGCTGTTTTGCCGGGAGTTGCAATTTCTTATATTTTTGGTTTTAATTTCTTTTTTGGTGCCGCAGTCAGTGGGTTAATAGCGGCGCTTGGCATTGGATATGTAAGTCAGAATAGCCGCATTAAAAATGATGCAGCGATTGGTATTATGTTTAGTACATTTTTTGCACTAGGAATTATATTAATTACGATGTTAAAAAGTTCAAGTGACCTTTACCATATTTTATTTGGAAATGTGCTAGCTGTTCGTACATCCGATATGTGGATTACTTTTTTTATCGGATTATTTATTTTAATAGTCGTATTTGTATTTTTTAAAGAATTATTAGTTAGTTCATTTGATCCTACTATGTCAGCTGCGTATGGTCTTCCAAATAAAGTAATTCATTATTTGCTAATGACATTGCTAACACTTGTGACTGTTGCATCCTTACAAACAGTTGGGATTGTACTTGTAGTTGCTATGTTAATTACACCTGCATCAACGGCGTATTTATTAACGAATAGACTTTCAGTGATGATTTGGTTGGCTGTGACTTTTGGAACACTGGCTTCGGTAATTGGCCTTTATTATAGTTATATCTATAATTTAGCATCAGGAGCATCTATTGTTGTTGTTTCAACGATATTCTTTTTAATCGCTTTTATATTTTCACCAAAGCAAGGCATTTTATGGAATAAAATTAGATCATATAAACAACGTGTTCGTTCACGTGAAATATAAGATAAGAATAAATAAGAGGGAGCTACTTTAATGAAGAAAATTTTTATAATTGGGTTAATGTCCATATTAATTATATTCGGCGTTGCTGGCTGTGGTAAATCTAGTGATAATGGTGAATCAGATGGTAAAGTGAAGATAGTGGCTACTTATTCTATACTTGCTGACATCATAAAAAATGTCGGTGGGGAGCATGTATCTATTCACTCCATTGTACCAGTAGGTAAAGACCCACATGAATATGATCCACTGCCAGGAGATATTCGTGCAAGTACAGATGCAGATATGATTTTTTATAATGGTTTGAATTTAGAGACAGCAAATGGCTGGTTTAACAAAATGTTAGAGACTGCAGGTAAAAAAGATAAAGAAGATGAGGAAGTTTTTTGTATTAGCAAAGGGGTTGCTCCAAAATATTTAACGTCAAAAGGGAAAGAATCAGAACAGGATCCGCATGCATGGCTTGATTTAAATAATGGTATTAAATATGCGGAAAATGTACGCGATGCTTTAATTAAAAAAGATCCAAAACATAAAGAAGATTATGAAAAAAATGCTGCTGAATATATTAAAACATTAAGTGACTTGCACAATGAAGCGAAAGCAAAGTTTGCTGATATTCCAGAGGAACGACGTGTATTGGTAACGAGTGAAGGTGCATTTAAATATTTCTCTGCTGCTTACGGATTAAAAGCAGAATACATTTGGGAAATCAATACAGAAAGTCAAGGAACAAGTGCACAAGTAAAACGAATTGTCGACATTATAAGAGAAGGTCATATACCTGCATTATTTGTTGAATCAAGTGTTGATCCAAGAAGTATGGAAATGGTTTCTCAAGATTCAGGTGTTGAGATTAAAGGAAAAGTTTTCACTGATTCTATCGGAAAACCAGGTTCTGAAGGAGATAGTTATCTTAAGATGGTGAAATGGAACCTAGATACTATTCATAAGGGCTTAGCAGAATAATAGAACAAAACGAGTATCTCAAAAAATAAGAGTGCTCGTTTTTTGTATTGGCTCTTTTTGTATAGATTATTGTTATTTAACCCTCAGCCTGCATACACTTCGCTTTCCGCGGGGCGAGCGCCGAGCCGCTTCGTCGCTACGCTCCTGCAGGGTCTCGCCTGTCTCGCTAATCCCACAGGAGTCGTGCGGACGCCTCTCCTAACCAAAATGATGGTCGTTTTCAAACTCTCTATACCATTTTTACCCTAATAAATTTAAGTGTTTCACCTACAAATTATCTAATAAAACACTTTTTCAGTGCCGTCGCTATGCTCCTGTGGGGTCTCGTCTTTCTCGCTTTTCTAAGCAGGAGTCTACGTGTATTCAGGCTGCTCAGTGTTTAACCATGTTTATTGTTTTATTCAAAAACAACAAACTTTTAGAAAACAGCCTTTGTATTTTAAGGTCTATCATCATCTGTTAATTAATGGTGAAAAAAGTTAAAGCAATATATTTCAAACGATTAGAAGGAACCATATCATTCATATAAGGCTACAACATCATTCAATTCGTGTAATGCATGTGGTTCTATTTTTAATGTCGTCGTTGGTTCACCAGTGCCTCCGTAAATAAAATCATATTGGAAAAGCTGTTTGTCAACGATGCAAGGCAAGTCAATGCCAATCATTGCCACACTTCCTACATGGAATCCGGTCATTTTTTCAACTTCATCAGGTGAAGCTAAGTTTACTTTGTAGCAGTTTATTAATTCCGCTATTTTTTCGAAACAAACCTTTTTTCGTTCACCAGAAACAACGAGATAAAAATATCCTCTATCGGTTTTAAGTATTAATGATGGAGCTGTTTGGCCGATGCGAATACCGAAATAGCTGGAGCCATCCTTTGCTGAACGGATCGGTTTTTCATGGTGGATCAATTCATACTTATAATTGCTTTTCGATAATATCATCTGTAATTTTTCCATTAGAAACACCTCCTTATTCATTTTACTAAATTCGTTGTTTTCATTGCGCTTTTTCATTTACTTGTTGCAAAATTGCCTTATTTAAAGCTGATTAGAAATATATAGATTTCCTTATTATGCCAAGGTATACTATTAAAGAAAAAGTCTGAAGGACAAAAGGAGAGGATGACGATAAAAAGTTATTTGAATGTTACAGAGGGGAAAAACAGTTGGAAGCGTTATTTAAGTTCCGTTCTTATAGCCATTGCATTTATGTTTGTTGGTTCGATAATATACGGTGTAATTGAAGCAATAATGGTTTACTTCGATGGTGATGAAAGTACGTATATTGATTTTGATACAGCAATGCCTGTTGGTATTAACCCCAATCTTAATTTATTGTTAACACATATAGTCAATATTTTATGGGTGATTGGCATTTGGATAGGGGTTCGTTTTATACATAAAAGACGTTTCATAACACTTATTACGCCCAATAAAACAATCCATTGGGGTAGAGTATTGTGGGGATTTGCTGTATTTGGCGGATTGCTGATACTCACGACACTTATTGATTTTCTATTTAATTCATCTGAGTATAGCTGGAATAATGTACATGTGAAAGAATATATCATTTTATTTTTAATTGTTTTAATTTTGGTGCCAATCCAAACAACGTCAGAAGAATTGTTCTTTAGAGGAATGCTTCTGCAGTGGATAGGAAAAAGATTAAAACAGCCGATTCTACTTTCTCTTATTATTGGACTTATTTTTGGATCCATGCATTTTGCTAATCCAGAAATGGGTAAATCATTTGTTTTCGTAGGTTTGGATTATATTGTAACAGGATTTGCATTAACCTATATTTCTGTTAAAACAGGCAGCTTGGAACTATCCATTGGGGCACATGCTGCCAATAATATGTTCCTTTTTTGGTTTTTAACTACTGATGATTCGGTAGCAGGAGATATTCCAAGCTTATTTAAAACTGTTAATGACTCTCCGGGCATTTCTCTAATCTGGTCCATTGTTATTTTTATTGTTTTTTATTTATTAAGCAGGAAAAAAGTAAATAAAGAACGCAGTTAAGCGATATAAAACTCCTATGAAGTCTCGTCCTTCGTCTCCGCCATCTAACAAGGGAAAGGCAGATGCAAACCTAATAAAGGTGGCGTGAGCGGAGCTACTTCATCCATCATAAGGATAAAAAACAAACTATGGAGCACCATCACTCGTATTGTTCTATTAAAATTGGCGTAGCTCCGGCCCCTTTTCCATAAAAAAGAATGAAGACCCATAGTGGCAGCAGCCTTCTATGGGTCTTCATTCTCTGACTATACTCTTTTTCTACTCACGAATAATTCACTCTTACCCTATTAAGATATTTTTTGTAAAAGGTTTGCATGAACTAGTCGATTTCGTACGATAATGCCGATCCAGCTCGCTAAAAATGCTTTAATTAAGCCAACCACAATAAAAGGATAAGCTCCAGCATCTAGTGCAGCACTCCAGCTCATATCAAGTACAAACTTTAATTGAATGGTTCCTAGAATTAATGTAATGATCATGCCAATTGTATTAGCAGCAAAGGCCATTGGAATCGAATACGTTGTTTTTTCTAAAATATAACCTGTAACAAATGCAGAAATAATAAAGGCAAAGATATATCCGCCAGTGGGCCCAATTAATACGCCAAACCCAGCGCTTGCTCCTGCGAATACAGGTAATCCAATGGCTCCTAGCAATAAGTAGCAAATCATGGAGATTGCTCCGTATCTGCTTCCAAGGATAGTAGCTGTTAATCCAACTGCTAATGTTTGACCGCTAATCGGAACATACGGCAATGGAATTTCCATTTGAGCTAAAATGGCTGTTATCGCAGCAAAAAAGCTGCATAATATTAAATTTTTTAATTTCATTATTTTTTACCTCACTTTTAAAATGTAAACTATTACATATGAAAGGTTAACATATAATTAGTATTATGTTAAGTAAAAATTTTTTTGGTATAAAAAATAATTTTAACGAAATAAGTTGTATTAAATTCTTTCTTTAAATCCACAGATAGAAGGTAGTAAAAAATCAATAAACTAAACAATTCTTGATTTTTTCCATTATAATAAGAAAATAAACAGCATGTTAGGCGGGAAAAGATTGATCGATCATAATGAACGACCATTAAATTATTTATATACATATGCGTGTCATGAGGATGAAATATCATTATGCAGATTGGAAATGCGGTCATTGTTCCATGTTGATAGTGAAACCTTGTTAATAGAAAGTCCGTTGCGGATAGATCCAAGTCGCAGTCCATTTATAAAAGACAGAATAGATCTTTTATATAAAGGAAAAAGTGTGGAGGAAATAATATGTCAGGTCAGGGACTTGCACATTAAAGATACTACCTTTAAAGTTATTTTTATCGAAAATCCTGATTTTCGAGGGGAATTTCCGTTTGAAAAAAGACGAGAAATGGCAAGAATGATAGGAATGGAGATAAAAGGAACGGTCAATTTAGTAGACCCTGAACATTTGTTTGCAGTGATGCCTGTAAAGGATGGCTTGGTATTTGGAAATTATCATAAAAGCGAGTCGATTTGGCTGAAGCATCAATCAAAACCACAACAATATTCAACTGCTCTTAGCACACGTGTGGCAAGAGCGGTAGTGAATATTGCTGTCCCGAATCCAAAAGGAAAAAAAGTGATTGACCCTTGCTGCGGAATTGGAACTGTTTTAATAGAAGCATTATCGATGGGGATAGACATTGTCGGCAGTGACAGAAACCCTCTTGTAACGGGAGGAGCACGGGAAAATATCGCTTTTTTTGGACTAGAAGGCGAAGTAAGGTTAATGGATATACGGGATATAGAAACTCATTATGATGTTGCTATAATCGATATGCCATATAATCTTTGTTCTGTTTTGCCTTCTGAAACGAAATTGGAAATGCTGCAATACGCCCGCCGTTTTGCAGACAAAGCCGTTATTATTACGGTAGAAGAGATCGATTTTTTTATAAAAGAAGCAGGATTTATAATTAAGGATCGTGCAGTTGCAAAAAAAGGAAATTTTATCAGACAAGTGTTGGTTTGTGAGTAAACATTGTTTTTTTCAAATGGCTGTGTTAAAGCTAATTGTTGATTTTAAAACTTTGTTGATTGGAGCGGAAGGCGTGAGACTCCTGCGGGAAAAGCGAGTCAAAGGGAGACCCCACAGGCGCACAGCGACGGCACTGAAAAAGTGTTTTATTAGATATAATTATAGGTGAAACACTTAAATTTATTAGGATAAAAATGGAATAGATAGTTTGGAAACGACCATCATGTTGGTTAGGAGAGGCGTCCGCACGACTCCTGCGGGATTAGCGAGACAGGCGAGACCCCACAGGAGCAAGGCGACGAGGAGGCTCGGCGCTCGCCCCGTGGAAAGCGTGTGGTAAGCCTCGGAAAACCGAACGAAAACCTCTGCGTTGCTTGGATTGTCACTACCTATATATTATAGCATTCACTTTTTCAGTGGCCTCCGCACAGCGCCGAGGAGGCTCCCGGACCGCCCGCGGAAAGCGAATGCCTGCAGTGGAAATCAACAGGCAAGTTTAACAGAGCTTTTCAAATAGAAATAGAATTTCTACAGGAGGAGAACCGTTTTTGAACATAAAGCTAAATCAAAAAATCATTAAAGAATTATGTGGCACCGTCTCCTTCAAAAGAGGGGATTCTTTTTATCAAAATAATAAAGTCGAATTTACGGAATATCAAGCAAACGGTTGTAAAGCAATCGTAAAAGGAGGCGATGATTTTTATATCACAATTAAAACGGATGGTGATGGAGGGATGCAATCGGAATGCAGCTGTCCAAAATTAGCTTCTTTTGATCGGGAATGTCAGCATATTGCCGCAGTACTGCTTGCTGTGCTGGAACATGAACGAAATGGCACCGTTCCAATTATACATCAGCATCCATTAACAGAAGGATTATTGCAATTATTTGATGAAAAACCTATACGTTCAAGCGGTCATCAAAGCCATTTTGAAAACAGAGAAGTACTTGAGGTGGATTTTACTTGCCGATTGATTGGTAAAGAAAAGGAGCCGCAGCTGCTTGGAATAGACATAAAGATTGGATCAACGAAAGTGATGAATATTTCTTCTTTTTTAAGCCATATAAAAGAAGGAAAGCCGTACAAACTTTCCCCAGGTTTTACATTTGATCAGCAGCTTCATTGCTTTCCAGCAGAAATAGATGCCGTTATTGGACAGCTTGTTTCTATGAGAGAGGATGAAAAGTTGTTTATAGATAAAATGAAAGAGATTGAAGGGATAAGCAGTGAAATCTTTCTTTTGCCGCCATCCTCTTTTGATCGACTTGTTCCTTCCCTTAAAAATCTCCCAAATGTAACGGTAGAGTATGGCGGATGCCGCTATGCTGGTTTCCATGTATCAATTGAGCGGCTTCCATTGACATTTGAGTTTGTTGAAACAGCAGGGAAAAACTATCGGCTAAACATATCTGGGTTTCATAAAATAATCATTTTGCCTGCTTACCAATCTGTCTTTACAGAGGGAAAATTAACGCAGCTCGAAAATCAAGATTGTCAGAGGCTTGTACATTTACAAGAAATGCTCTACAAAGCTGGAACAAATAGTATACCATTTGAAAAAAAACAGGTTGATTTTTTTCTAGAAAAAGTAGCTCCAGGTTTAAAAAAGTTGGGAGCTGTGGAGGTAGGCAGTGCAGCAGCGAAGCAGTTTCAAACAGATCAGCTGATTGCTAAATTATATTTGGACCGGGTAAACAACCGTTTGCTTGCTGCATTAGAATTTCACTATGGCCATATTGTATTGAATCCATTGGAAAAGAAAGAGGTTTTGGAAAATGGATTTTTATTGCGGGATGTTGAAAAAGAAATGGAAATCCTCAAATTAATGGAGAACAGCTCTTTTTCCAAAACAGACAGCGGCTATATCTTGCAAAATGAAGGTTTAGAATATGCTTTTTTATATCACACTCTTCCCACACTAAAAAAAATAGTTCAAGTGTATGCTACAACTGCAGTCAGAAACAGAATTTTTCGGGAAAATGCCAAACCGATGATTAAGGTAAGCATAAAAAAAGAGCGGACCAATTGGCTCGAGTTTAAATTTAATATGGATTTCCCAGAAAAAGAGATACGGGATATTTTAACTGCACTGGAAGAAAAACGAAAATACTACCGTTTAAGAAATGGATCACTTCTCTCCTTGGAAACAAGAGAAATGGAAGAGATACAGCGATTTTTGCAATCGCCGCAAATTCAGCAAGAGGATCTTATCAATGGTGTAGATTTATCCATCCATCAAAGTTTTCCACTTGCTGCGTTTTTGGAAGAGAATCATTTGTTGGAGAAAACGGAGTCTTTCCGCGAATTTGCAGCAATTTTGCAGAAGCCAGGCAGTATGAACTTTGATGTGCCAAAAAATATAGAACCTATCCTTAAGGACTATCAAAAAATAGGATTTAACTGGATGAAGACATTGGCTTATTACGGATTTGGCGGCATTCTTGCGGATGATATGGGACTTGGGAAAACATTGCAGAGCATTGCATTTATTTTATCAGAGCTTAAGACGATTAGGAGAGAAAATCTTCCAGCATTAATTGTTTGCCCATCATCATTGACATATAACTGGTTGAATGAATGGATGAAATTTGCTCCTGAAACACAAGTAGTTGTGATGGACGGCAATAAAACCGAACGGATGAAGCTACAGAAGGATTTAAGGGAAATAGATGTAGTGATTACTTCCTATCCATTATTACGAAAAGACAGCACTTGGTTTGAAAAACAAAACTTTCATTCGGTTATTTTTGATGAAGCGCAATATTTTAAAAATCCGTTCACTCAGACAGCAAAAACAGTAAAAAAAATCAAGGCAGATTACCGATTTGCTTTAACGGGGACACCTGTGGAGAATGCTTCAGAAGAGCTTTGGTCTATTTTTCACGTTGTTTTTCCTTCCCTTTTTTCAGGGTTAAAAGAGTACAGCCATTTAACAAGAAAAAATATTGCAAAACGAATTCGTCCATTTATGCTCCGTCGTCTAAAGGAAGATGTCCTCACGGAGCTTCCAGAAAAAATCGAATGGCAGGAATCAACGGATATGCTTCTTGAACAGAAAAAATTATATGGAGCGTATTTGGCAAAACTGCGTCATGATACATTAAAGCATCTTGACAAGGATACATTACGGAAAAATAAGATTAGAATTTTGGCAGGATTAACAAGATTGCGGCAAATATGTTGTCATCCGCGACTGTTTGTGGACGGTTATCAAGGCAGCTCTGCAAAATTTGAACAGTTAATGACCATGGTAGAAGAAGCGAAACAATCGAAAAGAAGGGTATTGATTTTTTCCCAATTTACGAAAATGCTTGAGTTGATTGGAAGAGAGCTAGCAATAAGGGAAGTGCGATTCTTTTATTTAGATGGGCGGACTCCTTCAGAAGAACGGGTGGAATTATGCCGTCGCTTTAATATAGGGGAATGTGATTTTTTCCTTATTTCCTTAAAAGCTGGAGGTACTGGTTTAAACTTAATGACTGCAGATACGGTTATTTTGTATGATTCATGGTGGAATCCAGCAGTGGAAGAACAAGCTGCCGATCGTGCCCACCGGATCGGACAAAAAAATACTGTACAAGTAATTAAATTAGTTGCTAGAGGCACAATCGAAGAAAAAATAAATGAACTGCAAGAGAAAAAAAGGCATCTTATTAACGAAATCATCGATTCAGAAGAGCAGCTGCTATCTACCTTAACAGAAGCGGATGTAAAAGATTTATTAGGGATCGATTAACTTCCCGTTTTTTGATTAGTTGGATACATGAAGAAACAGAGAATTTTGTTGCATTCTTGGGAGCATAAAATAAATGGTTAGTAAATGAAAATATTTAGTGTTTTCTAGATATATATATCTATGACAATCATACTGCCTTTTGTATAATTATTTAAAGGAACTTTAAATTAAATATAAAAGGGTGAAAATATTGAAAGATAAAATAGTTGTAACCGGTTATGGAGTAAAAGCCCCGCGTACAAATAACGCTGCAGAATTTATATCTAATTTAAAAATTGGAGTCTGTTGTTTAGAATCTGTATCAACTCTTTTACCCAATAGAGAAACTACTATTATTGGGCAGATAAAAGAAGGATTAGAGGAATTTGAGTCTAATAAAAAATTCAAAAGATTACCAAGGGTTACTCTTCTTGGTATGATGGCTGGAATGGAAGCAATAAAACATGCTAAACTATCTAATTTATCCGATAAAAAGGTTGGAATTTTTTTAGGTGTATCAGTGGGAGCAATTGGTGAAAAGGTATACCAGGAATCTTTAATGAATATTAATCAAGATAATCTTAGAAAAGTACCTATTATTTTTTCTCACTTTGCTAATTATCATAGTATTACTTCTGCTATCGCTCACTACTTAGGCATAAAAGGAATAACCAAAACAATAACCACTGGATGCACCTCTAGTTTAGAGGCTATACAGGATGCGATGATGTATCTAAAAAGCGGCAGTATTGATATAGCTGTAGTTGGGGGTTCGGATAGCCTTATTAGTAAAATTGGTACCTATGGATTTGCTAAGACCAAGTCCATATCGATAAATCAGGATTTAGATGTAGGGGCTGTCCCATTTAGTCAACAAAGCAGTGGATTTGCAATAGCTGAGGGCTCTGGAATTATTATTCTAGAAAGAGAAGCAGATGCATTAAAAAGAAATGTTGATATACTAGGTGAAATAGAGAATGTTGTATCGTATAATGATGGAGCTTATATTTATTCCATAGATGAAACTGGTGAACAAATGGTTCGGGCTCTTAAAGAAGTTAGCAAAGACAGAAACCCCGATTATATAAACAGTCAGGCGTTGGGAATAAATATAAACGATAGAATTGAAGAGTATGCTTCCAAGGTTTTATATAATCACAAGGTCCCTTATACGTCCATTAAGAGCATGATTGGAAATCCTTATGGTGCTTGCGGGGTATTGCAAGTCATATCCTCCCTGATAAGTATTAACTGTGGGTTTATACCTCCAACCATTCGCACGAAAAAAGATGGTTTTGAAGAGATGAATATTATTACGAAAACTATTTATCAAGAGGTTAATGAAGTAGCAGTAACGAATCATGGTCTTGGGGGCAATAATGCATGCTGTTATGTAAAAAGTTATCAATACTAGTAGGTGGAAATTTTGATCATTTCGTTTTTAACCGCTATTATAGGAATTATTCCAACAGTATTAGCGGTTTCTGTATTAAAATTGTATAAAGGTTCAAAATTGGCAATTCCTTTATTATTTTATATGCTTGCCATTAGTTTATGGCAGTTGGATATTGCCGTTTTATATTTAAAAGGTATTTTTTCAGAATCGCTTATATTATGGGTTTTTAGGATTTTTAGAGCTGGACCAACATTTTTGGTGCCTTTGGTTTTTTATGTCGCATATATTTCTTTAACGAAGCATGCAGTTAATCTTAAAAATACTTTTTTTAATCGGTTTCTATTATTTATGTTTAATAAGAAAGTGTTAGTGTTGTTGTTTATTTGGAGCACAATCATTTATATTCTAAATATGACCGAACTCGGGGTAAGGGGATTAAAAGATTTAGAGATTCTACAAACTAATACGTATTATTATTTCCCGCAATACGGACCACTTCACTTTTTGTATTTTATTCATATCGTTGGTTTTGTTATGTTGTTAGCTTTTTCCTATATCATTGCTAAAAATCTTCAAAATAATTACTATAAGGATTTTTTAAGTACTTTTTTCTTATGCTCTTTTTTATTAATTGTATTCGGGTCGCTTAATTTTACTCCCGGAACAGGGGCGCTATATAGTAGTTTAGGAGTAATTATATTTTCTGTTATCATTATTTTTTCTTTTCTGAGAATAAATACGATGATGACAGTAAATTATAATCGTTTGATTGAGCGTCAAAAAAAATTAGATTATACAGGGAATTTAACAGCTAGTTTAGTTCATGAAGTGAAAAATTCACTAGTCGTTATAAATGGTTATTCAAAATTGTTGAGTGAATTAGAGGCATTACCTAAACAGGGTTATAGAATGAATTCAATGATTCATACTGCAACACAACAAATTGATGAATTAATACAAAATTATATGAAGTATATAAAAAATAATTCAATTGACTACAAAATGGTTGATTTAAATGAAATAATAGATGATGCCATTAAACTAACGAAAGAATTAACAAAAGAAAATTCAGTAGAAGTATCTTTTGTTAGAAAATATAAAACTTTAAAAGCTTATGTAAATCAGACTTATTTAAAGCAAGTGTTGATTAATCTAATCAAAAATAGTGTGGAAGCAATTCCGAAAGATAGAGGTTTAAGAAAAATAACGATTTCTACAAATGTTGAAGCTGACATGATTCTTTTAAACATTATCGATACGGGAAAAGGGATACCTATAGAAAACTGGGAAACTATTTTTGATCCATTTATTACCGATAAAAAAGAAGGATTTGGTTTAGGCTTACCATTTGTAAAAAAAATTATGTTTGAACATCGTGGAGATATAAAGGTAGTAGATAGTAGTTCAAATGGAACAAACCTCCTAATTATTTTACCACAATTTATATTTAGTGACTTCAAAATATAAGATATAATAGTTTGCCATACCTAACAAAATTAAATTGTTTATAACCCAAAATATGTATGTAAAGGCTATTGTAGTGCATGTATGAAAATTTCTTTGGTTTAGTTTTTGTTCCTAAACGTCAGAGCCATTCTATATTTCTATTATAGAATGGCTCATTCAAATTTATTAGGGTAAAAATGGTATAGAGAGTTTGAAAACGACCATCATTTTGGTTAGGAGAGGCGTCCGCACGACTCCTGCGGGATTAGCGAGACAGGCGAGACCCTGCAGGAGCGTAGCGACGAAGCGGCTCGGCGCTCGCCCCGCGGAAAGCGTGTGGTAAGCCTCGGCAAACCGAACGAAAACCTCTGCTCTGCGTTGCTTGGATTGTCACTACCTATATTTTATAGCATTCACTTTTTCAGTGGCCTCGAGGTACGAGTGAGGAGGCTCGACGCTCGCTAAACGGACGAATTGTATTCGGGCTGCGAGTTTAAAAGCAACAATCTATACGAAAACAGCCTTAAAAAAACTACACCGCTAATTGTTAGTTGTGTCTAACAATTAGGGTGCAGTTCAAAATTTCCGTAGATTTTTAAATAGAATGGCAGATTATTTAAATCTAAATTTTGCTAATAAGTCATTTAATTCCTCAGCCATAGAAGAAAGAGTGCTTGCTGAAGAGGATATTTCTTCCATTGTTGCAAGCTGCTCTTCTGTTGATGCTGCCACTTCTTCTGATGCTGCTGCATTGTTTTTGGCAATATCCGATATTGTAAATGAAGTTGCTTCTACTTCTTGAATGCCGCCAGCCATTTGCTGAATGGTGCTTGATACAGTTTCTATTTTAGGCGTGATTTCTTGCATGCTAGATAATATTTCCGTGAATTTTTTTATCGCATCTTCTGAAACTATTAAGCCATCTTTTACGTTATCTACTACTGTAGACATTTTTTGTACAGTGTTTTCTGTATCTTTTTGAATGGCTTGAATTAATTCTGCTATTTTTTTAGCGGACAGTTGGGACTGCTCTGCTAATTTTCTCACTTCATCAGCTACAATAGCAAATCCTTTGCCTGCTTCTCCAGCTCTAGCCGCTTCAATGGCTGCATTAAGAGCCAATAGATTCGTTTGTTCGGAGATGCTAGTGATAACACCCAATATGGAACCAATTTCTTTCGAACGGTCTGATAAAGAACGGATCATATCATTCGACTCTATTACAGAATTGTGAATCAAACTCATCTGATCAACTGTTTCTAAGACAGCTTTTTCGCCCTCTTCCGCCATTTTTGTTGTATCTTTTGTTAATTCAGCAACTTCTAAAGTACTGTCTGAAATATATGAGCTTCCCTTTGAAATTTTTTCTATGGAAGCATTATTTTTATCAATTTCCATTGTTTGTTTTTCCGCACTGCTTGCAACGTCTTGTATGGCAGCTGCCACTTGTTCTGTTGCTTCACTTGTCTGTGAAGAGCTTGCATTTAGTTCTTCAGCAGAAGAGCTTACTTGCAGGGCATGGTCTTCGATTGTTTGTAATGTATGTCTCAAGCTTTCTTGCATCTCTTGAAAGGCTTGTGCCAAGTTGCCGATTTCATCATGTCGTTTGATTTCAATCGTTTCTGTTAAATCACCCTTACTAACCGTTTGTGCTTTTTGTTGTAAAGCTTTTAATCTTGATACGATAGAGTGTACAATCCACATAATAATACATGCACTAATAATAATAGCAACAGCAATAACGATTAATGTAGTCTTCAAAATAGGTTTTGAGTCATCAGCAATTTCAGAAATTAACAATGTACCTGCAATCTTCCAACCAGTTTGTTCATTGGTGGAAAAGTACATGATTTTTTCTGATCCTTTGTAATCGTAATAAAGTTCACCAGATTTTTCTGCATAAAGCTTTTGAAAGAAATCTTCTTTTGCTTTAGTGCCAGCTTTTTCACTTGGACTTACAATATAGTTTTGCTGCGAATCGAGTAAAACAGCATAGCCGCTTTTTCCGATGTTTACTTCTTCTGCTGTCTTTTTAAGATTTTTAATATTAATATCGACTGCAATTACTCCGGCCCCATCATTTAATACTTTTGTAATCGTAACCACCATTTCTTCCGTTCCTGCATCCACGTAAGGGCTTGTTACGACAACTTCTCCTTTTTTTTGCATGGCATCTTGATACCAAGGGCGTTGTCTTGGATCGTAGCCATCAGGCATATCCGAAATCGGATACATAATTGTTTCTCCCTTTGGTGTGCCAATATAAATCGATTGAATTTCGGGATGAAGATTAATATACTGTTTGAAACTTGTCACAACTTGGGAAGAAGATTTGCCATCCTTTAAAGATTCTGCCGTAATTTGTTCGGCGAAATATTGAATATCATGAATTTTAGGTGAAATCGTAGTATTAATATTGGAATTTAATAAGTTTACGTTCTCTTCTGCCGTTTTTAGTAAATTATCACCCAATTCTTTTTTTGCGCTATCATAGGATAGAAGCCCAACCGTAATGGTTGGAATAAGAAGGATGAGAGCAAACGTAATATACAGTTTAGTGCTTAAGTTGAAAGTGAACTTCTTTTTTTTTGATTTTTCCATTAACATATCCCCTTTTTTATTGCTGTAAAATTTATGGTTATTCTAAAATAGCAATAATAAATTGTATTTATTATTATTTTCGACAAATTTTTTAAAAAGTGAAGTTCTTTTATGAAATAAAGTTAAATCCTTTTATATTTATTTATTTATTTATTTATTTATTATCTTTATATAGTTGCTAATGATTGAAGTGTGTAATGAATGCTTGATAAACAATGCACAAATAATAAAAAAGATGAGAATAGCAGTTTAGTATGTAGTTAATATAAGTTCATAGTATAAAAAACGATACTACCTATAAAGAATGTGCGTACTTACAAGTTTGTTGTCCATGAATTATACTTTGATTAAGTTGTTTTTCAACTAACCTAAATAAAAGGAGTTGTATTTTAATGACTACAAAAAATGAAAGTGTACTAACGACTACTAAAAAAGAAGAGGTATTGCAAGCATACGAATACAGACACGCTACAAAAGAATTTGATCCAGAAAAAAAGATTAGCAAAGAGGATTTTGACTTTATTTTAGAAACTGGCAGATTGTCGCCAAGCTCTTTTGGATTTGAGCCATGGAAGTTTGTTGTCGTGCAAAATGAGCAATTAAGAGAAAAGTTATTACCGGTAACTTGGGGAGGGCAAAAGCAATTGCCAACATCTAGCCATTTTGTCATTATTTTATCAAGAACACCGAAAGAAATGGTAGCTGACTCAGAGCATATCATGAATATGATGAGATCTATTCAACAGCTGCCAGAAGAGGTCGTAAAAGGAAAAGGCAGTTTGTATCATAAGTTTTTAGAAGAAGATTTTGATCTGCTAAGCAATGAACGAGCAATGTTTGAATGGGGATGCAGACAAACTTATATTGCACTAGGCAATATGATGACTGCCGCAGCACAAATCGGCATAGACTCTTGTCCAATTGAAGGGTTTGATAAAGATAAAGTTGAACAGATTTTAGCTGAAGAAGGAGTAATAAATACGGAACAGTTTGGCATATCCTGTATGGTTGCATTTGGTTTCCGAGTAAAAGAACCTCGAGATAAAACAAGACAATCAAAAGAACAAGTGATTCAGTGGATAGAGTAGAAAATAACGTTTAATAAAATATACTTTCATTTTGTTGAAAAGCCTCTAGAAAATTTCTATTCTTAACATAATAATATAAAGTAAAAAGAAAAGGATAGATAGGAGGCCGCTTGCTTTGATGAAAGACGGTAAAGAAATTCATGGCACTTGTACGACGATTGAAGGATGTCCTGTGGAATTGACATTAAGCGTTATTGGCGGTAAATGGAAAGGGGTCATTCTTTATCATCTCATTAATGGGGAGAAAAGATTTAATGAGCTTCGACGTATATGCCCCAATATTACACAGCGTATGTTAACATTGCAGCTTAGAGAATTAGAAAAGGATGGAATTATTCATAGGGAAGTATATCATCAAGTACCACCTAAAGTTGAATATTCATTAACCGATTTTGGTAAAAGTATTGTACCCATCATTTTGCTAATGAAAGATTGGGGAGAAGAATATCGGAATCTCCTCCTTCAACAGCAAAATATAGTTGAGGAGAAACAAATTTCTGATTCATCGGGTAACTAAAGCAGGAAAAAACATATGTGAAAGATCGTTTCTGAAGAAAAGCTCGGGTTTTTGAGAAGGTAAATCTTTTCAAAAATTGGAGTTTTTTTTTCGAGAAAAAGAATAAGCAATAGTTATGTTTTTATCTTTTTTCTAATAATACATACTTTTTCCCTTATGTTTGTAAAAATTATGTTCTTTTTTCGTTAGTTGAATTGAAATGAGAACTCTTGTTTGGTAAAATAGCAAATATTCGAATGAACTTTCATGTAAATAAATGGAGAGCAGTTTATTTAGCGAAAGGGATAGAAAATAAATTACCTTTTGGAGGATAAGAATGGAATCCAAGATTAATTCGAAAGCAATTTTAATCACGTTTATGATTGGTGCGTTTTTTGCTATTTTGAATGAAACACTACTTAATATCGCCCTTACGGAGTTAATGAATGTATTTAAAGTAGATGCTCCAACCATTCAGTGGTTGGCAACTGGTTTTATGCTGGTGATGGGTGTTTTAATGCCGATCTCTGCGTTATTGATTCAGTCGTTTACAACTAGACGCATGTTTATTGGTATTATGACGATTTTTTTAATTGGAACCATTATAGCTGGCTGTGCGGTGAATTTCCCAATGCTTTTAACTGGCAGAATGATTCAAGCAGTTGGAACAGGCCTTTTAATACCAGTTATTATGAATGCTTTGTTATTGTTGTACCCACCTGAAGTTCGCGGAAAAATTATGGGGATGTTTGGTTTAGTTATTATGTTTGCACCTGCGATTGGTCCGACATTATCAGGAGTAATTGTAGATAGTTTAGGTTGGCGCTGGCTGTTCCTTGCTGTTATTCCTTTTGTGTTATTTTCTATTTTATTTGCGTTAAAATATTTGCAAAATGTTGGGGAAATTACGAAACCAAAAGTGGATATTTTATCTATATTCCTTTCTACAATTGGAATAGGTGGTTTAGTGTATGGATTCAGCAGTGCCGGTGAAACGGCTAATGGGTTGCTGTCTGCAGAAATTTTAACTTATATTTTTGTTGGTGCAATAAGCCTTGTTTTCTTTGTACTGCGCCAATTAAAGCTGGACGAGCCTTTATTAGATGTCCGCGTATTTAAATATAAAAATTATGCATTTGGTGTTATCGTGTTTGTCATTGTTATTATGGCAATGTTTGCTTCTGAAATTGTGATGCCAATGTATCTCCAAGGGCCTCTTGGATATACGGCAAGGCTTGCTGGTTTGATTCTTTTGCCTGGTGCATTGCTGAATGGGCTTTTGTCACCGGTGATGGGGATGCTGTTTGATAAATTTGGACCAAGAAAATTAATTATTCCTGGTGCATTTGTATTAGTCGGTGTCATGATTTTTTATAGTAATATTAATGAGTCCGTTCCTATCTGGGCATTTATCATTGTCTATATATTGCTGATGTTCTCTATTTCAGCGATAATGATGCCGTCACAAACAAATGCTTTAAATGAGCTGCCGCCACATTTATATCCACATGGAACAGCGATTGCGAATACGTTGCAGCCTATTTCTGGTGCACTTGGTGTTTCTATCTTTGTAAGTATTTTAACAGGAAAAAGCAAGCAATATGTACAAGAATATAACGGTCAGCCGACGGAAAACGTTCTACATGATGCGATGACATACGGTGTGCATCATGCGTATTGGTTTGCGTTAAGCATAAGCATTATTGCTTTTATTCTTGCACTCTTTATTAAAAAAGCGATAGCAGCTGAAGTTAATGAACAGAAAAGTGAAGTTCAGTCTAATTAAACAGATAAAAGCAGAACTTTCTTCTATTAAGGAGAAGGTTCTGCTTTTTTTAAATGATAAGAAAATATAAAATTTCGAACCTAGTTTAGTGTCTAGCTCCGGCGCCTGCGCATTTCTTAATAGGCTACTCTGAAAAGAAGTTCCGCAGCGTGAATACACTACGCTTTCCACGGGCGAGCGCCGAGCCGCTTCGTCGCTACGCTCCTGCAGGGTCTCGTCTGTCTCGCTTTCCCGCAGGAGTCTTCGTGTATTCACGCTGCTCTGCGCTATAAATGTGGAGGCTGCTTCTTTCCATGCGCCATGATGCAAATTTTATTGCATGGGTGTTTACTCTGAAAATAAGCTCTGTTAAAAGGGTTTTTCCGAAGCTTATCGCACGTTCGCGGAAAGCGAGTGAATTTCCTGACCATTATAAATCAACACTGAAATTTAACAGTGCCTTTTTTAAAATGTAGAGTGCTGAAAATTTAGAAAATAATGATAATTGTGTATAATAGACAGTATATTGATATCGATAAGTCTCTGATGAAAAAGGAGAAAAATATGATTGCAGATACTATCTTTTATAATGGTCAAATAATGTCAATGGATGAACACAACAATCAATATGAAGCTATCGCAGTAAAAAAGGAGCGAATTATTGCTTTAAGTTCCAATGAAGAAATAACAAAATGGGCAGGTTCATATACAGAAGTTGTTAATTTAGGTGGGAAAGTCGTTGTCCCAGGGTTTATTGATGCGCATCAGCATTTGTTTATTAGTGGATTTAATTTACTGTATGTTCATTGTAATCAATCTTCTATTAAAGAGATGGTTAAAGTAATTAGCCAAAGAGCAAGGGAGGCAGGATCAGACGAATGGATTATCGGATGGGGTTATGATGAAGCAAACTTAAAAGAGGGAAGAGAGCCGAATGCTTTCGACTTTCAGGGCATTAACAATCCAGTTTTTATTACAAGATATTGTGCCCACACGGCCGTTGTGAATAAAAAAGTATTACAGCTTGCGAAGATTACAGCAGCTACAATAGTGAAAAATGGAGAGATTGTACGAAATCAAAATGGCGACGCAACAGGCGTATTAAAAGAAGAAGCGATTAATCTTGCTAAAAAAGTAATGCCTCCCTATACAAAAAAACAAATGAAGAAAGCAATTGAGCTTGTAATGGAACATAATCTTTCTTATGGTATTACAAGTGTACATGAAGCGGGTCTTGGCTTTTTTTCCGATTCATTGGAAGAATATCATGTGCTGCAGGAAATGATGGAAGAAAATAATCTTCCTGTTCGCGTATATGCGATGATACTGGAAAAGTTTTTTCAGGAAGCAGTGGACATGAGGTTGTCTCCTTTATCAGGCAATAGTTATTTGAAAATTGGTCCAGTTAAAATGTTTGCTGATGGAACCATCAGTGGAAAAACAGCAGCCGTTTCTATTCCATATAATCATTCATCCGATCAAGAAGGAATGCTGATGTATACGGATAAAGAATTAGAAGATAAAGTGATGCTAGCCCATCAAAAAGGATATCAGATTGCCATACACGCCATTGGCGATCGAGCTGTACAACAAGTTATAAATGCATATGAAAAAACATTAAAAAAATTCTTTCGCAAAGACCATCGCCATCGGATTGAGCATGCAATGGTGACAAATAAAGGATTGCGAATGAAAATGAAGGAACTAGAGGTTATTCCAGTTCCACAACCTGCGTTGGTTTATCAAGCAGGAGATGTTTACAAAGAAAATTTACATCCTTCTTTGGTGAAAAATGTATTTGCAACGAGGGAAATGATGGACGATGGACTACTTCCAGCTGGAAGCTCCGATTTTCCGATTACTCCTTGTTCACCAATGCTTGGAATATACGCTGCTATTTGTCGCAAAACGGCTAATGGAAATGATTTTATTCAAGAAAACAGCGTTAGTTTAAAAGAAGCGTTAAAAATGTATACTATTTATGCTGCCAGAGCTTCCTTCGATGAAGAAAACAAAGGGTCGCTAGAAATCGGAAAATTAGCAGATATGACGGTATTACCTTCTGATTTTATGGCATATAATCCTAATGAAATAAAAAATACTTGTATCGAGATGACGATTATTGGCGGGAAAATTCGTTATAGTGCGAGGAGGGAATAGAATGACAAGATTTAATAAGGAACAGCTAGTAGCACTCGATAAAAAACATTTTCTTCATCCAACCTCTTCTGTGAAGCAGCAACAAGACCAAGGACCTGCGATTATTTTTGAAGAAGGAAAAGGAATCTATGTAAAAGATACAGATGGGAAGGAATATATAGAAGGAATGTCCTCCCTTTGGAATGTGGCGATTGGATATGGCAGAACAGAACTGGGAATGGCTGCAATGGAGCAAATCAATAAATTAAGTTTTAGTTCCGCCTTTTCGACCTTTAGCCATGAGCCTGCCATTCTTCTAGCCGAAAAGCTTGCTAATCTAGCACCAGGGGATCTAAATACCGTTTTTTTTACGTCAGGTGGTTCAGAAGCAAATGACTCTGCATTTAAATTAGTTCGCTATTATTGGATATTGCAAGGAAAACCTCAGCGCAAGAAAATTATATCAAGACAAAAAGCGTATCATGGGGTTGCTACAGGAGCGACTAGTGCAACAGGAATCCCTGAATTTCATCATGTTACAAATTCTCTTGCACCAGATTTTCTTCATGTAGATTCCGATTCAGTGGAGGCATTAAAAAAGGTAATAGAGGAAGAAGGGCCGGAAAATATCGCAGCGTTTATTGCAGAACCTGTAATGGGAGCTGGCGGTATGTTTATTCCAACGGATGACTATTTAAGAGGAGTCCGTTCTGTTTGTGATGAATATGATATTTTATTTATTGCAGATGAAGTGATAACAGGGTTTGGGAGAACTGGGAAAATGTTTGGGATGGAAAATTGGGATGTTGTTCCAGATGTATTAACGTTTGCAAAAGGGATAACGAGCGGATATTTTCCACTTGGCGGTGTATTGATCTCAGAAGCGATTTTTCAAGTATATAAGGAAAAATCGACGGGAACATTATTTCATGGATTTACTTACAGTGGCCATCCTGTTGCTTGCCATATTGCAAATACAAATTTACATATAATAGAAACGGAAAAATTGGTGGAAAATAGTTACTTTATGGGGTTAGAGTTAATGAAAGGGTTTAAACAACTAGAAGAAGAACTTGAGTATGTTGGCGACAGCCGGGCAATTGGATTATTAGGTGGATTTGAACTATATGCCGATGCAAAAGAAAAGCGGCGTTTCTCCGAAAAAATAGCACCTAAAGTGGTTGCTGAAGCAGCAAAAAATGGCCTGATATGTCGAAGTGTTACTTATAATGATAGTGACACGATTGTTTTAGCACCGCCTTTAATTATTAGTAAGGCAGAAATAGAAAAAATCATAAAAATTCTAAAAGAATCAATTAAAACGGTAATCGCTGATTAATAAGCAGATTACCGTTTTTTTCTATTGTATAGAG
The DNA here is from genome assembly GCF_052663115.1 of Niallia yueguangensis. Classification (NCBI taxonomy): domain Bacteria; kingdom Bacillati; phylum Bacillota; class Bacilli; order Caryophanales; family Bacillaceae; genus Niallia; species Niallia yueguangensis. Next base: position 4,302 of record NZ_JBQTCX010000014.1, on the reverse strand, counting down.
GGGATCTACGCTATCTAACATAGATATGCCTCCTATTAGTCTATGTTCTGATGTTTGGACCTTGACGGGCAGCAAGTCTGAGATTAATTGTTCTTTCATAATTAATACTGATTTTTCTATGTTATAATATATCAATATTATAGAAAAATCAGGGGAATAATGTTTTTTGTTAATCAATTAAAGGATAAAAATATTGTGGAGTATATGGATATGAACGGTGTTGGAATAAATTTTGAAGAATTAAAAAAAGCATGCCATCAAAGTGGATTAATACCAACAGATTTTACACTGTTTTTGGAAAAATTAAGTAAAGATGCATTACATCAAAAACATGTACAATACGCAGATATATTAGAGGTTGTTATTTATTTTTTAGATAAATTTTTATTATCATTAAAAGATATTTCTATTGTTGCAAGTGTTTGTGATGCAGAAGGATATTTATTAAAAATGCAAGGGGATGAACGAAGCAAAGCTGCGGCTGCCCATCTCGGCGTTGTAGAAGGCGTTCGTTTTACAGAAAAAGATTGTGGAATAGATGCGATATCGTTAACGTTAAAATATAAAAAAGAAATCGAAATAATTGGGGAACAGCATTTTCATCAGCATCTCCATTCTACCGCCTGTTATAGTGTTCCGATTATGGATCGAAACGCGGATAAGGTACTTGGAACCATTGCGATTATGACGGACAAAAAAAACGCAAATCCATTAATGCTTACCCTTCTTTCTACGGTTAATCAAACAATAGAAAGAGAGATTGCATTAATTAGGCAGAACCACCAATTAAATCGATTAAATCAAATGATCATGGATACAACGAGAAATGGAATATTGATATCTGACCAGGATGGCAAGCTAATCGGCTTTAACCCATATGCAGAGCTAGTGACAAAGATAAAAAAGGAACATGTTATCGGAGCGAATATTAATCGTTTAGACTATTTTGGAGAATACCTTCAAGATGTTTTATCGAATAAACGCCCCTTTACGGATATTGAAATTTCCTACATTCGTAAAGAAGATGGACAAAAGCTTATTTTTCTGTTAGATTGTTTTCCTATATTTGAGGAGAATGGCACATTGGTCGGAGCATTTGCTCAATTTAGAGATTTTACCGAGCGTAAGCGGACGGAGCAGCTTTTATTAAATTCAGAGAAGCTGTCAGCCGTTGGTCAAATGGCGGCAAGTGTTGCCCATGAAATACGCAATCCACTTACGACAATCCGTGGATTTATTCAATACTTGGAAAAAGAATTTAAGGACAAATCCCACTTCCATTTAATTATGTCGGAATTAGACCGTATTAATTTTATTGTGGGGGAATTTCTTATTTTGTCTAAGCCGCATGTTTTAAATTATGAGTATAAGGATTTACAGCAAATTTTAGACGAGACTATCTCGTTGTTTCAGGCAAGTGCCAATATGAATAATATTGTCATCGAAAAAGATTTTGGACAAGAAGCAATCATCATCTATTGTGATGGAAATCAATTAAAGCAAGTGTTTATGAATTTGTTTAAAAACAGTATGGAAGCTATCCCTTTTGGTGGGATAATTTCTGTTCGTACGTGTATACAAGAAAATACTGCGATTATTCAAATTCAGGATAATGGATGGGGAATGGAGCAATCCCAGATTGAAAAACTAGGTTCCCCTTTTTATACAACAAAGGATACTGGCACTGGTCTTGGTTATATGGTCATAAAAAAAATAATAGAACATCATAAAGGAAAGCTGCAAATTCAAAGTGAACTAAACAAAGGGACAACGGTAGAAATCATTATCCCGAAAAAAGCATTGTAAAAGGAGGGAAATGAGAGAGGAAAAGGTTGAGGCGTGGAAGTCTTGAAGAAAATCGACAGCTAGGATTCCTTAACTTTTTGGACAAACTCTATATGAATATAGAAAAATAAATGCAATTGGAAAGGAGCTGTTTATGGATACGATAGATCAGCAGCTAATAAAATTGCTTCAAGAAGATGGACGTATGACTATTAGCGACTTATCGAAGCACTTGTCTTTAAGTCGCCCAAGTATTTATGAAAGACTGTCTCGTCTGCAAGAAAAGGGCGTTATTGAACGATTTAGTGCAATTATTGCTCCGAAAGAAGTAGGCAGAGATACGTTGTTGTTTATTCAAATAAGTGAACTAAAAACGTCGCCACAAAAATTTGAACAGTTTATAAAGGACGATGAAGATATTTTAGAATGCCATCGAATGACAGGCTATGTTTCGCATTTTTTAAAAGCTGCAGTAGGTGGAATGGAAGGAATTCAATTACTTGTTGACAGACTGATTCCATTCGGAAATGTTAATACTTCCATTGTACTGCACTCAGCTGTCAAATATAGAAATATCAAGCCATTAGATAAGAAATCTTAATGAGAAGCATGTAAATCGTTAAAAAAGCGAGTCTATGATTAGGCTCGCTTTTTCTGTGGAGAAGGGGGCAACCTGAAGAGAAACTGTAAAATTCATAACGTATATTGTTTGTTCTATTTTTGTACATAACGTATATAATATGAAGAAAATATGTACATTATATTATGCATTATGAGCGGAATATATTCTATTCTATTATTAGTGATCAGAAATGACGAAATAATAGATAAGGGGCATTCATGATGAAAAAGATAATAAATATACTGCTAGGTTGTTTGATTTTAAGTATAGGTGTGCTTATCTTAAGGCATTCCCATCTAGTTACCGGTGGAACAGTAGGACTTTCATTAAGTTTTTCTTATATTTTCAATCTTCCGTTTACATTGTTGTTTTTTATAATAAATATTCCATTTTATATTTTTTCTTTTATTCAAATGGGGTGGAAATTTACTGTATCAACCATTTTGGCAGTTACTATTGTTTCGATGCTGACAAGCGTTGATCAATTTATTCCTGCTTTTAACATGAATCCATTAGCAGGTGCTATTATTGGTGGAATAATAAACGGATTTGGATTGTCCATTCTCTTTTTAAATAAAGCATCTCTTGGAGGTTTAAATATTCTTGCGTTATTTTTACAAAAGAAATGTAATTGGAATCCCGGAAAAGTAAATTTTGTGTTTGATTGTCTAGTTGTCCTTTCCGGCATTTATTTCATTGGAGCTTTGAAAGGAATGTTATCCATTCTTTCTATTTTCTTTACATCAAGCATCATCAGTTTTTATAAAAAGAAAATTGCAAACAGTATTCAATCTGAACAAGATAAAGAGATGTATAAGGTAAAATCAAAAGTGATCGCAAATTAAATAAAAAGCAATTTTTTAGATTATAAAATAGGCAGGCTAGAAAACATTATAAAGGGAATTTTTGCGAAGTACATGATCCAGTAAGTGTACTTCTTTTCTTTTTTCAGTTATTAGTTTTCATAGCTTCTAGGTTATAAAAAAACAAATGCATCGAGGGTGAAATAAGTTTAATATTCTAATAATTCTAAAAAAAGTGTGTTAGGAAATCTAACATAATAGTAGACTAGTTTCTCCTATCCAAGTAGTATAAAAGTAACGATATAAGGTGAGTTAATTATGAATCTGAAATAAGGAACCACTTGTACTGTAATTTGTTTTGAAAATGTAATAACGGATTAATAATGATTGTAGAAAACTCGTTAATCGTTTTTATCTGCAACTAATTATAAATAAACGATGGATGCTTAATTTCTGTTTACAGAAAGGAAGAGCCGTGGAAATAGGAGTTTGAATTTCAATTCTTCTATTTTCATGGCTCTTTTTTATTAGGAAAGGACTATTAAATAAGGGGGTGAATGAAAATGAGTACATACACGATAGTTGATAAAGATACTTGCATCGCTTGTGGTGCATGCGGAGCAGCTGCTCCAGATTTATTCGACTATGATGACGAAGGATTAGCCGAAGCATTTAATGATAACAATACTGGTACTGTGGAAATTTCAGAAGATTTTTATGATGACTTAATCGATGCTCAAGAAGGATGCCCGACAGATTCCATTAAAGTTGCGGAGGAATCCTTTGATGGGGATGCATCAAAATATGAATAATTTCATTTGGTAAAAAGTCAAAATCAAAACTTGTAATGAATTGCTATAACAATAATATTAGGGGGTACAAATCTTGAAAAAGCGTAAATTAGGTTTAGTGTTGTCTCTAGTACTAGCTGCTGGGACTGTTTTAGGGGCTTGTGGTAAAAAAGATAATAATGAAGGTTCATCTAATAAAGATGCATTTAAAGCTGCTATGGTTACAGATCTTGGTGGCATAGATGATAAATCTTTTAACCAATCTGCATGGGAAGGGCTGCAGGCATTTGGTAAAGAAAAC